>NZ_JBFAXR010000085.1:0-36848 GCF_040680895.1 Streptomyces sp. NPDC051940
GTCCGGTACGTGGTGTACCGGACCCGGGGCCGTTCGCTGTGCCCTGAGCGGTCAGAACAGCCGCAGCTTGTCGTCCTCGATCCCCCGCAGCGCGTCGTAGTCGAGCACCGCGCACCGGATGCCGCGGTCCTCCGCCAGCACCCGGGCCTGGGGCTTGATCTCCTGCGCCGCGAACACGCCCTGCACCGGCGCCAGATGCGGATCCCGGTTCAGCAGGTCCAGGTACCGCGTCAGCTGCTCCACGCCGTCGATCTCGCCGCGCCGCTTGATCTCCACCGCGACCGTGGCGCCGGCCGCGTCCCGCCCGAGGATGTCGACCGGCCCGATGGCCGTCATGTACTCGCGGCGGATCAGCGTCCAGCCCTCGCCCAGGGTGTCCATCCGGTCGGCGAGCAGCTCCTGCAGATGCGCCTCGACGCCGTCCTTGACCAGACCCGGATCGATGCCGAGCTCGTGCGAGGAGTCGTGCAGCACCTCCTCCATGGAGATGATCAGCTTCTCCCCGGCCTTGTTCTCCACGGTCCACACGACCTTGCCGTCCTCGCCCGCCTCACCCTCCTTCAGGGTGCACGGCGGGGACATCCAGTTGAGGGGTTTGTAGGCCCGGTCGTCTGCGTGGATGGAGACGCTGCCGTCCGCCTTGACCAGGATCAGCCGTGGGGCGGAGGCGAGATGGGCGGTGAGGCGTCCGGCGTAGTCGACGGAGCAGCGGGCGATCACAAGGCGCATGACGGACCACGCTACCAGTGGCCGATTGTTCCCATTCTTGTGGTGCGCCCCCATCCGGCGACCTACCGTGGATGCAGGCGGTTGTTGCGCATGTACGCACGGTGGCGACCGCTTTCCCTGTCCGTGTGACCGTTCTTGACAGGAGGGACGGTCATGAGAGGAGAAACCATGTCGCTGGACGTCTCACCAGCTCTACTGGCACAGGCCGAGCGGGGCGAGGTCGACGAGAAGGAGTTCGTCGACTGCGTCCGGACCTCCCTGCCGTACGCCTGGGAGATGATCAGCTCGCTGGTGGCGCAACTGAAGGTCGACGGCGGAGACTTCGCCGACAACCAGACGCCGCCGCCGGACGAGCAGGCGCGCGGGCAGCTGCTGCGCGCACTGGCGAGTGACGCCATACGTGGCTCCCTGGAGCGCCACTTCGGTGTCCGTCTCGCCTTCCAGAACTGCCACCGGGTGGCAGTCTTCCCGCTGGACCCGGCCGTCGACGGGACGCTCGCGCGTTTCACGTCGGCCCGCAACCAGCTGCTCAACCAGTCGCCGGAGCTGCGCGACTGCTGATCCGGCCGACCACGGAACGCCGGTAAGCGCCGCTGCCGCTCCCTACGCCGCCCGAACTGCCAGAGACACCCATCCGTCCCGGACTCCCGACGGTAAACCCCCCGGACAGGGTCTCGGTCAGCTTTCGAGGAGCGGCAGCACCTCGCCGCCGAGCCGCGTCACGTTCAGCTCCGTGGCCGCCAGCTCTCCCGAACCCTCCACCAGAAGCGCGAACCGGGTGATCCCCGTGCGCTCCGCCGTGGCCGCCAGCCGGTCGGCCGCCAGCCGGGGCGGACCCACCGGGTGCAGCCGGCACAGCATCTCGACGTAGGCGTCCGGATCGCGCTGCGGGCCCGGCCGGCCGTCCACCGTGACGTACGACTCGAACGAGGTGCGCAGCAGCTCGGCCAGCGCCTTCGTCAGCACCTCCGCGGCCTCCCGCCGGGTGTCCCCGAGCTGCGCGACCCCTGCCGACACATGCCGCTCCGCGGTGGCCGCCACCAGCTCCGGATCGTGTCCGGACTCCAGCGCCGTACGCCGCCACAGCGCCGTCATCTCCGCCTTCTCCTCGTCGCCGCAGTGCATGCCGACGAGCATCGGCAGCAGCCGGCCGGCCGCGAGGCGCACCGTCCGCGGCGAGGTGCACGCGACCATCACCGGTGGACCCGCCGGGCCGTCCAGCGCCTCGTCGGGCCGGGGGACGACCTCGACCTCGCGGAAGCGGAACCGCTCGCCCCGCGCGCCCACCCGGGGCTCGCGCAGCCAGCGCAGCAGCAGGTCCAGCGCCTCCGGGAACCCCTCCTCGTACGCCTTCAGTCCGGTACCGAAGACCTCCAGCTCCGCCCACGGCCCGCCGCGCCCCACGCCGAGCGTGAAGCGTCCGCCGGACGCCAGATGCAGCAGGGCGGCCTGCTCGCCCAGCGCCACGGGGTGCTGCGACGACAGCACGCTCACGGCCGTGCCCACGCCGATGCGGTGTGTGCGGCCCAGCAGCAGGGCGGCGAGCGTGGCGGCGTTCGGGCAGGTCCCGTACGGAATGAAATGGTGCTCGGCGAGCCAGACGTCGCTCAGCCCGGCTGCCTCGGCGACCTCGGCGCTGCGCACGGCCCGGTGCAGTGCCTCGCCGTGCCCCTGACCCGGGAACTGCCCCCCGAGCACAAAAGCCCCGATATGCATATCGGCCCCTAGATCGTGTTTCCCTATAAGTCCCCCGTAACGGCACTAACGCCCGACACGTGCCAAGGGCACGGTCTCGCGCGTCAAGTACTCAAGATTGTCGCGGACTTGGGTGATCTCGTCTCCGCTTGCCCGGAGACTATGACAGCGGCCCCTTAGGCTGGTAAAGGGGTCGTCCGACCTCCGAGCGCAGTCAGGAAGGACCTGCTACCCCATGTCCCCGCGCAGAAACCGCCCCCGGGGCGACGCCAAGGGCCGCCCGCCGGCCGGCGAGGAACGCGACCTCACCGGCGTCTTCGGCCGGCGCGACTCCTGGCGCGGCGAGGACTGGCTGGTCCGCCAGGTGGGCGGCGCCGCGGCCGCCAAGCACTACCGCTGCCCCGGCTGCGACCAGGAGATCCCCCCGGGCGTCCCGCACGTGGTCGTCTGGCCCGACCAGGGCGACGTCGACGACCGCCGCCACTGGCACACGGCCTGCTGGAACGCCCGCGACCGCCGCGGCGCCCGCATCCAGCGCGGGCGCAACGCGCCGCGGTACTGAGGGGTGGCGGTCGGGGGTCCCGCGGCTGAGGCGAGCCCGGCCCCCCGGCTCAGACGTCCCGGCGCGACAGCGACAGCGCCGCGCCGGCCAGCACCGCCGCGGTCACCAGGGCCAGCAGGCCCAGGAGCTTCCAGCCGCCCGACTCGGGGGAGCCCTCCAGGGGGATGAGGAACAGCGCCGCCAGTCCGTTCAGCGGGGAGTACTCGATCAGGCTGTTCGCCAGGTCCCGTTCGCCGCTCGCCTGCAGGAAGACGCCGATGACCAGCGGCAGCAGGATCACGCCGAGCATCGTCGTGACCGCGCCCGCCGTGTGGCGCAGCAGGGCGCCGACGCCGACCGCGAGCAGGCCGAGCAGGGCCACGTACAGGGCCGCGCCGACGGTGGCGCCCAGCCAGTCCTCCACGGAGACGGGGTCGGGACCGTCGATGAACCCGGGACCCTCGACCGGGTCGTAGACCGTCGTGCCCGGCTTGTCGCTCAGCGCCGCGTAGTTCAGCGCCGCGGCGATCGTCGCCGCCACCGCCGTGAGGGTGAAGGCCAGGGCGAAGAAGACGACGCCCTTGGCCGCCAGGACGCGGACCCGCTGCGGGCAGGCGGTGAAGGTCGTACGGACCATGCCCGTGCTGTACTCCGACGTCACGACCAGGACCCCGAGCGTGATGACGCACACCTGGCCCAGCACCAGGCCCGCGAAACCGCCGGAGAGCGGGTCGGAGACGTACATGCTGCCGCTGCGGCTGGCCGCGGCCAGCGCGCCGATGCCGATCACCAGCGCCAGCATCAGGCCCAGCGTCCACATCGTCGAGCGCACCGAGCGGATCTTCGTCCACTCCGAGGCGAGCGCGTCCCCGAGATGCGTTCTGCGTACGGGGATGGGGGAGGCGTAACCCGCCCCGGTGGTGAGGGTGTCCTGCGTCATCGGGCTGCCTCGCTTTCCAGCACCTCGACGTCCTGCGGGAGCGGCGGGGGCGGTGGCGCCTGGGCCAGCAGGCCCGTGCGCTGGTCGGTGGTGGAACGGAAGTCCACGGCGGACTGGGTGAGCTGCATGTACGCCTCCTCCAGCGAGGCGCTGTGCGGGGAGAGTTCCCACAGCCGTACGTCCGCCTCGTGGGCGAGGTCGCTGATCCGCGGCAGCGGCGGGCCGATGACGCGCAGCGCGCCGTCGGGCAGCTCCTCGACGCGGGCGTCGGCCTCCCGCAGCGCCGTCGCCAGCCGCCGCGCCTGCTCCTCGTCGGGCGTACGGACCAGGGCGTAGCCCGCGGAGCTGCGCTCGATGAACTCCCGCACCGAGGTGTCCGCGATCAGCTGGCCCCGGCCGATGACGATCAGATGGTCCGCGGTCAGGGACATCTCGCTCATCAGATGGCTGGAGACGAAGACCGTACGGCCCTCACCCGCGAGCCTCTTCATCAGATTGCGCACCCACAGGATGCCCTCCGGGTCGAGGCCGTTGACCGGTTCGTCGAAGAGCAGCACCTGCGGATCGCCCAGCAGAGCGCCCGCGATACCCAGCCGCTGCGCCATACCGAGGGAGAAGCCCTTGGAGCGCTGGAACGACACGTCCCGCAGGCCCACGACGTCCAGCACCTCGTCGACGCGGCGCTCGGGGATGCCGGACAGCTGCGCCAGGCACTTCAGATGCGCGCGGGCGCTGCGCCCGCCGTGCACGGCCTTGGCGTCGAGCAGCGCACCCACCTGGCGGGGGGCGTTCGGCAGCTTCCGGAACGGGAAGCCGCCGACGGTCACGGTCCCGGAGGTGGGCTCGTCCAGCCCCAGGATGAGCCGCATGGTCGTCGACTTGCCGGCGCCGTTCGGGCCCAGGAAGCCGGTCACGGCGCCGGGTCGCACCTGGAACGACAGGTTGTAGACGGCCCACTTGTCGCCGTAGCGCTTGCTCAGGCCGCGTGCCTCGATCACTTTTCCGGGTCCCTCCCCTCGGGGGCGGCTCCGCCCCCGTGTGAGCTGAGAGGTTAGCGGGAGGGAAACGGTTCCCGTCCCGTCCGGCAAGATCCGGATCCGTCGGCGGGGCCGCCTCCGCTCGCGTTGTGCAAGAAAATTACGCCGAGCTGACGAAATCTTGCAGATGCTCCTGTACGGTCAGGGCGTGACCCGACGACTCTCCAGAATCGCCGCCTTCGCCGGCGTCAGCGAAGTGACCGTGAGCCGTGTGCTCAACGGCAGCCCCGAGGTGGCGCCCGGTACCCGGGACACCGTCCTCACCGCCCTCGACGTCTTCGGCTACCCCCGCCCGTCCGCCAGCCGCCGCGAACGGGCGCCGCTGATCGGGCTGGTGGTGCCCGATCTGCAGAACCCCGTCTTCCCCGCCTTCGCCGAGGCGATGGCCGGCCGGCTGAACAAGGCGGGGCTGATCCCCGTGCTGTGCACCCGCACCGCGGACGGGGTCTCCGAGGCCAACTACATCGAGATGCTGCTCGGGCAGAACATCGGAGGAATCGTCTTCATCGGCTCCAGCTTCGCCGACGCCGGCCCCGAGCAGGGCCGCGCGCTGCAGGAGCGCAAGGTGCCGATGGTGCTGGTCAACGCCGCCGACGACAACCGGGGCGTGGCGCAGATATGCGCCGACGACACGCACGCCGCGCAGCAGGCGCTGACCCACCTCGAGGCGCTCGGACACGAGCGGATCGGCCTGCTGCTCGGCCCCGTCGGCCATGTGCCCTCGGCCCGCAAGCTGGCCGGGTTCGCGGCGTTCGCGCAGGCCAGGGGGATGACGCAGGAGCAGTGGCGGCCGCTCGTCGCGCATGCGATGTTCTCGATGGAGGGCGGGGCCACCGCGGTCGGGCGGCTGCTCGCGGAGGGGGTCACCGGGCTGGTCTGTGCCAGCGACGCCCTGGCGCTGGGGGCGGTCAGGGGGGTGCGCCGACTCGGGCTCGACGTACCGCGCGACGTGTCCGTGGTCGGTTTCGACGACTCCGTCTTCATGGTCGCCGCCGATCCGCCGCTGACCACGGCCCGCCAGCCCGTGCAGGCGATGGCCTCGGCCGCCGTGTCCGCGCTGCTGGGGCAGATGGACGGGCATGCCGGCGACCCGGGGCCGGTGCTCTTCGACACGGAGCTGATCGTCCGCGGCTCGACCGCCGTACGCCGCAGGCCGGCCGGCTGACTCGACGTCGCGGCCGTGGTCCACCCGTGGGCCGGTCCACCCCACGCAAGCGGCTTGCATTAATTTCTTGCGTAGATTCATTGACTTCTTGCGTCGCTCGCTTTTACGGTCTGCAACGTCGCTGATGGCTCCGGGATCCCCGACCTCCCCGGAGTCCTCGTCCCGCACTCCCAGGAAGGCGCTCCCGCCATGGATCGCATCAGAACGCGAAGGTTCGCCGCCGCCGGCCTCAGCTGCGCGCTCGCGCTCGGCGTCGCCGCGTGCGGTGACTCGTCCTCGTCCGACGGCGAGGGCGCCGGCGGCAAGGTCAGGATCACCGTCAACGGCATGCCGCCCAAGACGCAGACCGTCGACCGGGCGAACTTCGAGGAGGACGTCCGGCTCTTCGAGAAGAGCCACCCGGACATCGACATCGAGCCCCGCGAGGGCCTGATGGACCCGAAGACCTTCTCCGCGAAGCTCGCCGGCGGCCAGCTGGAGGACGTGTTCTACGTCTACTTCACCGACCCGGCCGGTCTGATCGCCCGCCACCAGGTCGCCGACATCAGCCCCTACCTCAAGGGCGTGCCGCAGGTCGGCGACGTCCGCCCCGAGCTGCAGAAGGTCTTCCAGGACGCCGACGGCAGGACGTACGGCCTGCCCACCGGCAACTACTCGCTCGGCCTGCTCTACAACCGCGAGCTGTTCAAGAAGGCCGGACTGGACCCGGACCAGCCGCCGGCCGACTGGGACGCGGTCCGCACGGCCGCGCAGAAGATAGCCGGCCTCGGCGACGGCACCACCGGCTACGCGGACTTCAGCAAGAACAACCAGGGCGGCTGGCACCTGACCTCGTGGATCTACTCCATGGGCGGGGACGTCGCGGTCAAGGACGGCGACACCTGGAAGGCCGCCTTCGACAGCGACGCCGGACGCAAGGCGCTGCAGACGCTGCACGACATGCGCTGGACCGACGACAGCATGGGCACCCGCCAGCTGCTGGAGATCCCGGACGTGCAGAAGATGATGGGCGCCGGGAAGCTCGGCATGTATATGGCCGGCCCCGACAACATCCCCACCATCGTCAAGCAGTTCGAGCGGAAGTACGACGAGTACGGGCTGACGGCGATCCCCGGCTCCGCCACCCTCGGCGGCGGCGACGGCTACATGTTCAACGCCAAGTCGTCCCCCGAGAAGATCAAGGCCGGTATCGAGTGGCTGCGCTGGAAGTTCTACGACCCGGCGTCCGAGGAGCGGCACACCAAGAAGTCCGCCAGCACGGACGTGCCGATCGGGCTGCCGCAGCCGAACCTCTTCAGCGGTGAGAACCAGGCCGAGGTCGACGCGATCCACGCGCGGTACGCCAACGTGCCGCAGGAGAACTTCAAGCCCTTCGTGGACCGCTCCGCGAGCGTCGAGCTGAAGGTCGAGCCCCCGAACGCCCAGCAGATCTACACCGTTCTGGACGGTGTGATGCAGGCGGTGCTCACCAAGAAGGACGCGGACATCGACCAGTTGCTGGCCGACGCCGCGAAGCAGACCGACGCGATCCTCGCCACGGTCAGGTGAGCCGGTGACCGGGCCGGCCCGGCGGACCACCCCGCCCGCCGCGCCGGCCCGGCTCCACCCGTGCCCGCCGGCACCGGCCCAGGAGCAGGACCAGGCCCAGAGAAAGCGCATCCGCACATGACTGCCGAATCCGTGACACCCGCCGACGCCGTGGAGCGCCCCGCCGTAACGGCGAAGGACCGCACGCCCAAAGCGGCCGGAGGGACCTCCGCCGTACCGGCGAAGGACCGCATCCCGAAGGCGCCCGGCCGCAAGCGACGGCTCGTCCCCGGCCCCGGCGCCCGCCGCCGGCTGCGCGAGAACCTGGTCGCGTACGCCTTCCTGCTCGCCGGCATCCTGTGCTTCGCGGCCTTCTCCTGGTACCCGATCGTCAACGGCATGCTGCTCGGCTTCCAGGAGGTGACCTTCGCCCAGCCCGCGCGCTGGGTGGGCCTGGACAACTTCCGCCGCCTCTTCGAGGACCCGCTCTTCCTCACCGCCTGGAAGAACACCGGCTACTTCACCCTGCTCGCCCTGGTCTTCGGCTTCGCGACCCCGTTCGTCACCGCCGTGGTCCTGAACGAACTGCGGCACGGCAGGCCGTTCCTGCGGATGACGGTCTACCTGCCGGTGATGCTGCCGCCGATCGTGACCCTGCTGCTGTGGCGGAACCTGATCTACGATCCGGGCCCGGGCCTGTTCAACAACGCCCTGGAGGTCCTCCACCTGCCGGCCCAGCAGTGGCTGGAGTCGGAGCACCTCGCCATGGTCTCCCTGGTCATCGTCTCCACCTGGGCCAACATGGGCACGACCACGCTGATCTATCTGGCCGCCCTCAGCGGTGTCCCGGGCGAGCTGTACGAGGCCGCCGAGCTCGACGGCGCGTCCATCCGGCGGCGGCTGTGGCATGTGACGATCCCGCAGCTGCGCTTCATCCTGATGATCACGCTGCTGCTGCAGATCATCGGCACCATGCAGGTGTTCATCGAGCCGTTCGTGCTCACCGGCGGCGGTCCGAGCGAGGCCACGCTCACCGTGCTGCTGCTGCTCTACCGCTACGCGTTCGTCTACAACGACTTCGGGCTGGCGAGCGCCATGAGCACGGTGCTCTTCGTGGTGCTGGGCCTGTTCGCGGGCCTGTACCTGCGGCTGACCCGGACCAAGGGCTGAGAGGAACCACGATGGCCGAGACGCGCGACCGCACGCTGATATCCCCGTCCGAGATGAACCGGCGCACGGGCCGGTTCCTGTACCGCTTCGTCCTCGTCTCCACGCTGGCGGGCTTCACGCTCGCCTTCCTCCTCCCGCTGTACCTGATGGTCTCCGGCGCGCTGAAGTCCTCGGCCGAGCTGGCCGACTCCAGCCTCACGCTCGTACCGCGGTCCTTCCACCCGGAGGCCTACACCAGGGCCTGGGACAGCGTCGGCCTCGGCCACTACTTCCTCAACACCCTGGTGCTGGCCGCCGGCGCCTGGCTGGCGCAGCTGCTGGTCGACGTCGCCGCCGCCTACGCGCTGTCCAAGCTGCGGCCGGTGCTGGGGAACGTGGTGCTCGGCATGATGCTGGCCACGCTGATGCTGCCCGTGTCGGCGCTGCTCGTACCGACGTACCTGGCCGTCACCGACGTACCGCTGCTGCACCTGAACCTGATCGACACCCCGTGGGCGATCTGGCTGCCCGCCTGCGCCAACGCGTTCAACGTCTTCATCCTCAAGCGGTTCTTCGACCAGATCCCCGCCGAGCTGATGGACGCCGCCCGGATCGACGGAGCGGGCACGGTGCGCGTCCTGGTCTCCGTGGTGCTGCCGCTGTCGCGGCCGGTGCTCGCCGTCGTGTCGATCTTCGCGGTCGTCGGGGTCTGGAAGGACTTCCTGTGGCCGATGCTCGTCCTGCAGAGCCCGGAGAAGCAGCCGATCACGGTGGCGCTGCTGCGCCTGTCCCAGGACATGCCGGCCAACCAGCTGCTGGCGGGCATGGTGATGGCCGCCGTCCCGCTGCTGGTCCTCTTCCTGATCTTCCAGCGCCACATCATCGCCGGACTGACCGCGGGCGGCCTCAAGGGCTGACCGCCGGCACCACCCGGCGCGCCGCAACTCCGGCCGGCAGCGCCCCCCGCAGCGACGACGACCCCGAGAAGGAGTCCCACGTGAGCACGTCCACCCCCGCTCCCGCCTGGTGGCGGCACGCCGCGATCTACCAGATCTACGTCCGCAGCTTCGCCGACGGCGACGGCGACGGCACGGGCGATCTGGCCGGCGTCCGCGACCGGCTGCCCTATCTGCGGGAGCTGGGGGTGGACGCGCTGTGGTTCAACCCGTGGTACGTCTCACCGCTGGCCGACGGCGGTTACGACGTCGCCGACTACCGCGACATCGACCCGGTCTTCGGCACCCTGGCCGAGGCCGAGCAGTTGATCGCCGAGGCCCACGGGCACGGCCTGCGGGTGATCGTCGACCTGGTCCCCAACCACTGCTCCGACCAGCACCCGTGGTTCCGGGAGGCGCTCGCGGCCGGTCCCGGATCCGCCGCCCGCGAGCGGTTCTGGTTCGTCTCCGGCGGGGAGGAACCGCCGAACGACTGGCAGTCCTACTTCGGCGGCCCGGCCTGGACGCGGCTGCCCGACGGGGACTGGTACCTGCACATGTTCGCGCCCGAGCAGCCCGATCTGAACTGGGAGAACCCGGACGTCCGGGCCGAGTTCGAGGACATCCTGCACTTCTGGCTGAAGCGCGGCGTCGACGGCTTCCGCATCGACGTGGCCCACGGGCTGGCGAAGAAGGCGGGGCTGCCGGACGCCGGACCGGACCCGGACCCCACCGACCTGCCCTACCAGGACGTGGCGGAGGTCCACGAGATCTACCGCTCCTGGCGCAAGATCCTCGACTCCTACCCCGGCGAGCGCACCTTCATCGGCGAGGTCTGGCTGCCCACCCCGGGCCAGTCCGCCCAGTACCTCCGCCCGGACGAACTGCACTCGGCGTTCAACTTCGAGTTCCTGTGCTGCCCCTGGGAGGCGGCGGCGCTGCGCGGCGTCGTCGACTTCACGCTCACCGCGCACGCCCCGGTCGGCGCCCCGCCCACCTGGGTGCTGTCCAACCACGACACCATCCGCCATGTCACCCGTTACGGCCGCGCGGACACGTCCTTCGACATGGCCGCCCCGCGGCTGCTCGACCCCAGCGACCCCGGGCTGGGCCGCCGCCGCGCCCGCGCCGCGGCGCTGCTGACGCTCGCCCTCCCGGGCGGGGTGTACGTCTACCAGGGCGACGAGCTGGGCCTGCCCGAGGTGCAGGACATCCCGGACGAGCTGATCCAGGACCCCAAGTTCGCCCGTACGAACGGCGAGAACCGCGGCCGCGACGGCTGCCGGGTCCCGCTGCCGTGGACCGCGGAGGGGCCGTCCCTCGGCTTCTCGGACAGCGCGGAGCTGTGGCTGCCGCAGCCCGCCGGATGGGCGTCGTCCAGCGTCGCCGCACAGACCGCCGACCCCGCGTCGGTGCTCAACCTGTACCGGACCGCGCTGGCCGTGCGCCGGGCCCGGCTCGAGAAGCTGCCCGAGTCGCTGACCTGGCTGGAGTCGCCGCCGGGCACGCTGAGCTTCGCCCGGGGGGACTTCCGCTGCCTGGTGAACCTGTCCGCCGCGTCCGTGCCGCTGCCGGCGGGCGAGGTCCTGCTGAGCAGCGTCCCGCTGGAGCAGGACCTCGTGCCCGCGGACGCCTGCGTCTGGACGCTTGCGCGGTCGTAGCCGGAGCCGGGGCGGGTGCCAGGCACCCGCCCCTACGCGTCCCGCTTCTTCAGTACGAAGTAGCCCCCGACCAGCGCCGCCAGCACCCACAGCGCCATGATGCCGAACCCCGTCCACGGTCCGTACGGGGCGGCGTCGCTGCCCATCGCCGTGGGCACCACCTGCATGACCTGCGAGCCCGCCTGGTCCGGCAGGTACCGCGCGACGGTCTTCGCGCCGGGGACCGCCGACAGGATCGGGGAGACCAGGAACAGGAACGGCATCAGGATGCCCAGCGACAGCATCGAGCTGCGCAGCATCGTCGCGACGCCCATCGCCAGCATCGCGATCAGCGTCATGTACAGGCCGCCGCCGAAGACCGCCCGCAGCACGTTCTCGTCGCCGATGTGCGCCCGGTGCGAACCCAGCAGCGCCTGGCCGAGGAAGAACGTGGTGAAGCTCGTCACCATGCCGACCACGAACGCCAGCGCGGTCGCCGTGGTGATCTTGCTGAGGTAGAACAGCCCGCGCCGCGGCACCGCCTGCAGCGAGGTGCGGATCATGCCGGAGCTGTACTCCGTACCGACCACGAGCACGCCGAAGACCACCATCGCGAGCTGCCCCAGGGTCATGCCGAAGAAGCTGACGAAGGTGGGGTCGAAGGTGGCGCGTTCGAGGTCGGAGAGATCGTCGAACGTCGCCTTCATCACCGCGGACAGCGCGGCGCCCACACCGACCGTGACGATCAGCGCGATGAGCAGCGTCCACTTCGTGGACGCGACGGTGCGGATCTTCGTCCACTCCGACTGCAGGACCGCCGTCGAGGAAGCCATCGCCGCTCAGCCCTTCCCGTCCCCGGAGCCGCCCCACTGGGCGCCCCACCGCGTCGGCGGCGCGGCCGCGGCCGGCAGGCCCGGCTCGTCCGGATTGTGTGCGTGGTACTCCACCGCACCCGCCGTCATCCGCATGAACGCCTCCTCCAGGGACGCCTGCTGAGGGCTCAGCTCATGCAGCGTCAGTCCGCTCGCCGCGGCCAGTTCGCCGATCTGCTTCGCCACACCCACGCCCTCGATCTCGAACGAGCCGTCCCCGACCTCGACGGCCGTGACGCCCGCACGGTGGAGGACGTCCTTGAGCTGTTCGTGCTGGGGGCTGCGGACCCGTACGAAGGAGCGTGAGTTCTCCGCGATGAAGTCCGCCATCGAGGTGTCCGCGAGCAGTCTGCCCTGGCCGATGACGATGAGATGGTCCGCGGTCAGCGCCATCTCGCTCATCAGATGGCTGGAAACGAACACGGTGCGGCCCTGCGCCGCCAGGTTCTTCATCAGGTTGCGGATCCAGTGGATGCCCTCGGGGTCGAGGCCGTTGACGGGCTCGTCGAACATCAGGATCTTCGGGTCGCCCAGCAGCGCCGAGGCGATGCCCAGCCGCTGGCCCATGCCGAGGGAGAAGCCCTTGGACTTCTTCCGCGCCACCGGGGTCAGGCCGACGACGTCCAGCACCTCGTCGACGCGGGCGCGCGGGATCTCGTTGCTCTGCGCCAGGCACAGCAGGTTGTTGTACGCGCTGCGCCCGCCGTGCATCGCCTTGGCGTCCAGCAGGGCGCCCATGTACTTCAGCGGCTCGGGAAGGTCGCGGTAGTGCTTGCCGTCGATACGGACCACTCCCGCGGTCGGCGTGTCGAGGTCGAGCATCATCCGCATGGTCGTCGACTTGCCCGCGCCGTTCGGGCCCAGGAAACCGGTGACATGGCCCGGTCTCACATGGAAGGAGACGTGGTCGACGGCGAGCTTGTCGCCGTACCGCTTGGTCAGCTCTTCAACCTCGATCACCCCTCACACGCTAGAGGGGGCACCTCGACGCCGCACCCGGAGACGTCGAGCGGAAGGCCCCGCACCATGCGGTGCGGGGCCTTCGCGGGACCGTCGGGACCAGGCGTGCGTCAGCGGGACTGCTGCGCCGGCACCCCGGGCTTCGCGTCGTCCACGTCCGGCGTCGCCTGCGCCGCGACCGCCGCGCCCGTGAGGGTCGCCAGCATCTCGCGGACGTTGGTGAGCTGGGCGTTGATCGAGTCGCGGCGGTTGGTGAGGGCCGCCAGCTCGCGCTCCGACTCGGAGCGGACCCGGTCCGCCTTCGCGTTCGCGTCGGCGACGATGTCCTCGGCCTGGCGCTGCGCGGTCTCCACCGTCTGGCGGGCGCGGCGCTCGGCGTCGGTGCGCAGCTTCTCCGCCTCCAGGCGGAGCTGCTCGGCGCGGTGCTCGATCTCGGCGAGGCGCTTCTCGGCCTTGGCCTGACGGGAGGCCAGGTCGCGCTCGGACTGCTCGCGGCGCTTGGCGAGGTTGGTCTCGAAGTCGGCGGCGGCCTGGGCGGCCTTCGCGCGGGTCTCCTCGAAGAGGGCGTCCGCCTCCTCGCGCTTCTGCTGGGCGTCCTTCTGCGCGTCCGTGCGCAGGCCGACCGCGTCGCTCTTCGCCTTGTCGACGATGCGGGCGCCCTCGTCCTCGGCCTTCGCCTTGCGCTCGGCGGCGAACGACTCGGCGTCGTTGCGCACCTGCTGGGCGGCCGACTCGGCCAGCTCGCGGTGCTGCTCGGCGGCCCGGCGGGCCTCCTCGCGCAGATCCTTGGCCTCCTCCTCGGCGAGGCGGAGGATCTTCTCGACCCGGGCACCGAGGCCGGCGTAGGACGGCTCGGCGTCAGCGACCTGGGCCTGGGCGTTCTGCGTTTCGAGATGAAGCTCCTCGATCCGCTTCTCGAGTGCGGTGATGCGCGCCAGCGCACTGTCGCGGTCGGCGACGAGCTTCGTAATGCGCTCGTCCACCTGACCGCGGTCGTATCCGCGCCGCACGAGCTCGAAGCCGAAGGGGGAGGAAGTGTCGCTCATGGGTTTCCTGTCGATGAGACCGGGTGAGGTGATAGGGGGAATCTTAGGGGCCCGGGCGGCGTGTCATAGAGTCATTCCGGACTTGATCTGGAGAATGACCCTTCTTTCGAGTGGCTAGCCGTCCGTCTGCTTGCCACCCGAGCGGGGTGCCCCCGCCGCTGCCGGGGATTTCGAGCCGTCCTTGCCCCCCGCGGACGGCGGTGCCTCGAACGATTCCAGCGCTTCGAGGACGTTCTGGACGCGGGAGATCTCCGCGTTGATGTCCTCGCGGCGGCGGGTGATGAGTTCGAGTTCGCGCCGTCCCTCCTCGATGATCTTTTTCGCCTCGGCCCGGGCCTCGATTTTCATCCGCTCGGCCTCGTCGAAGGCTTCCGCCTTCTTCGCCTCGGCTTCTTTGAGTAGACCCTCGGCCTTCTTCACCGCGGCGATACGGACCTTGCTCGCCTCGCCATTCGCGTCGGAGATCATTTCCCGGGACTTGGTCTCGGCCTCGGTGAGCTGCTCGTTCGCGGCCGCGACCAGCTTGTCGGTGCGCTCGCCCGCGGCACGGGTCAGCTCCGCGGTCTCCCGGCGGGCCCGCTCGTGCAGCTCCTCGATCTCCGTGTCCGTGCGCGAGCGCAGCTCCTCCGCGCGCTCGCGGATCCGCGAGGCGTCGCGGCGGGCCTCCTCCAGCGTGGTGTCGGCCTCGGCGCGGGTGCGCTCGGTGAGCCCCTGCGACTCCGCGGTGGCCGAGGTGACGATGCGGTCGGCCTCCTTGCGGGCGGCGCCGACCATCGTGTCGGCCTGCTCCTCCGCGGCGGTGGCGGCGCGCAGCGCCTCCTCCTGCGCCTTCTCGACGAGCTTGTCGGCCTGCTCGGCGGCCTCGGCGCGGCGCTTGGAGGCGTCGGCCCGGGACTCGTCCCGGATCCGCTCGGCCTCCTCGCGCATCCGCTCGGACTCGGCGATGGCCTCGGTGACGGTGGACTCGGCGAGCGCCTTCGCGGCGGTCGTCTCCTCCTCCGTCTCGCGGCGCAGCGTGGCGGCGTAGTGCTCGGCGGCGGTCTTCAGACCGGTGATCTCCTCGCCGGCCTCGGCGTGCAGGTCCTTGACCGCGTCGCGCACCTGCTGGGCGTGGGCCTCCGCGGAGGTCACCATCTCGCGCGAGCGTGTCTCCGCGTCCCGCAGCAGCCGCGTCGCCTCGGTCTGCGCCTCCTCGACCCGCTTGCGGGCGTTGGCGAGCAGTTCGTCGCTCTCCACCCGCGCCTGGCTGCGCTCGCGGTCGGCGTCCTGCCGGGCGGTGGACAGCAGCTCCTCGGCCTCGCGGCGGCGCCGGTCGGCCTCCGCCTTCGCGGCCTCGAGCGCCTCGGCGGCCTGCGTCTGCAGCCGCTCCGCGGCGGCCGACGCCTCCGCGCGCAGCCGGTCGGCGGTCTCCTGCGCCTCGGAGCGGACCCGCTCGGCCTCCTCCGTCGCGTCGGTGTGCAGCCGGATCGCGGCGGCCTCCGCCTCGGTCCGGGCGGCGCCCGCGGCGGCCGCGGCCTCGTCCCGTACCCGGGTGGCCTCCTGCTCGGCCTGCTGCTGCAGCGTCCGCAGCCGCTCGGCGGCCTCCGTCCGCAGCCGCTCGGTCTCCTCGGCGGCCTCGCGGCGGATGCGCTCGCCCTCGGCGCGGGCGTCGGTCAGCGCCTGCTCCGCCGCCGTGATCCGCGACTCCGCCTCGCCGCGCAGCCGGGTCAGCTCCTGCTCGGCCTCCGCCCGGCGGCCCTGGGCGGCCTCCTCGGCCTCCTGGCGCAGTCGGCGGCCGGCGTCCTCGGCGCCGTCGACGATCTCCGCGGCGCGGGCCTCGCCCGCCGTCCGCGCCTCCTCGGCCTCGGCGCGGGCCTTCTCCAGCGTCTCCTCGGCGGTACGGCGTACCGCGGACGCCCGCTCGATCGCCTCGGCGCGCGTGCGCTCGCCGTCGGAGGCGGCCGTCTCGCGCACCTCCTCGGCGTCCTTGCCGGCCCTGGCGAGGATCTCCTCGGCGGACTTCGCCGCCTCCTCGATCTTCGCGACGGCCTCGCGGCGCGCCTCGCCGCGGATCCGCTCGCCCTCGGCCACGGCGTCCGCGCGCAGCTGCTCGGCCTCGCCGCGCAGCCGGCGGGCCTCCTCCTGCAGCTCCACGGTCTTCTGCCGGAAGGCCGCGGTGTCGTCCTTCGCGGCGCCCTTGACCTGCTCGGCGGTGTCGGCGGCCTCGCGGCGCAGCCGGTTCGCCTCGGAGGTGGCCTCGGCCTTGATCCGGTCGGCCTCTTCGCCGGCGGAGCGGGTGGTGGCGCGGGCCTCGGCGGTGGCCTTGTCGATGACCTCCTCGGCGGTCTTGGCCGCCTGCGCGAGGGCGTTGGCGCTCTCCTCCGCCGACTTGGAACGGGCCTGGTCGCCGGCCTCCGCCAGCAGCGTGTCGGCCTGCCGGCGGGCGTCGGCGAGCGCCTGGTCGGCCTCCGCCTTGGCCTTCTCGGCGTGCTTGGTGGCCTCGCCGACCAGCCGGGCGATCTCCGCCCGGGTGGTGTTCATCCGCTGCTCGGCGTTGGCCTCGGTGTCCGCGATCCGCTTGGTGACGGTCTTCTCCGCCTCCGCCACGAGCCGGTCGGCCTCGGTGCGGGCGGTGCGCAGCTGCGTCTCCGCCTCCTGCATCCGCGCCTGCGCCTGGCGCTGGAGGTCCGCCGCCTCGCGGCGGGCGCCCTCGGACTCGGCGGTGGAGCTGGAGCGGAGCGTCTCCGCGTGCTGGGTGGCCTCGGCCGCCTGGGTGGAGGCGGCGTTCAGCAGCCGCTCCGCCTCGGTGCGGGCCCGGCGCAGGATCTCCTCGGACTCCGCACGGGCGGTCTGCGACTCCGAACCGGCGCGCTGGCGGGCCTGCTCGGTCAGCCGCTGCGCCTCGGCCCGGGCGTTCGCCACGGCCTGCTCGGCCTCGGTGCGGCTCTCCTGCAGCAGCCGCTCGGCCTGGGACTCGCTGCGGGCGCGGACCTGCTCGGCCCAGCGCACGTTCTCGTTGACGTGGGACTCGACGCTGGTGCGCCGCTCGGACAGCTCCTCGTCCAGCCGCTGGCGCCGCTTGATCGCCTCGGCGTGGAGCTCGGCCTCCATCCGGGCCTGGCGCTCGGCGTGCTCCTGCAGCAGCCGCTGGTTCTGGGCGCGGGCCTCGCGCAGCTCGCGCTCGACGTCGGCGCGCATCTGCTCGGCCTGGATCTGGGCGTTGCGCAGCAGCTGCTCGGCCTGGTGGCCCACGCTGTCGTACGACGAGCGCGTCGAGATGCTGCGGCGCGCCTCGTGCAGCTTGGCGCGCAGCACCTCGACCTGGTAGCCCAGGTCCTCGGCGTGCTGGACGGCCTTCTCGCGCTCCTTCTTCAGCCGCTTGATCTCGGCTTCGAACTGGGAGAGCCCGTCCAGAGCCCCCTCGCCCTGTTCAGGCTGGTAGCGGTCGTAGCCCCGCACTGCGCGGTCCCATCCGTCCCCTGGTCGTCGGTGTCCTGCTGTACTGATGAATCTGACGATTCAGCGATCAGACAATCGTGCCAGATCATCGGGCCGCCCCAGGACGGGGACGGCCCCCCTGCACTGTACCGGGAGCGGAACCGAGAGGTCAGTGGCCCGTAGGAAGGCCACTATAGGTTTACGCGTGCCCATCCGGGGATGCGGTAACCAGTTCGGTCAGTACTCCTCCGCAGTCCTTCGGGTGGAGGAACGTGATGCGCGAACCCATCGACCCGCGGCGCGGCTCGTCGTACAGCACCCGCACGCCCTTGCCCCGGATCGCCTCGGAGTCCGCGTCCACGTCGCCGGTGCCGAAGGCGATGTGGTGCACGCCCTCGCCGTTCTTCGCGAGCCACTTGCCGACGGGGGAGTCCTCCCGGGTCGGCTCCAGGAGCTGCAGGTACGAGGCGCCGCCGTCGGACGTCTCGTTGATCTTGAGCATGGCCTCGCGGACCCCCTGCTCCTCGTTGACCTCGGTGTGGAACACCTCGAAGCCGTAGGTGGAGGTGTAGAACTCGACGGTCCTGTCGAGGTCGTGGCAGGCGATCCCGATGTGGTCGATACGCGTCAGCATGGAACCAGTGCACCGCTCACCCGCCCGGTTACGCAACGTGCGCACGGTCACAGCCGCCGGGCAGTGACCCCGACGGGTACGCGTCAGTACATTGACGTTAACCCTCATTCACTCTCCCCGAAGGGGCGAACGCATGACTGGCACCACCTCTGTGATCGTTGCTGGAGCCCGTACGCCCATGGGCCGGCTCCTCGGCTCCCTGAAGTCCTTCTCCGGAGCGGACCTCGGCGGCTTCGCCATCAAGGCGGCGCTGGACCGGGCCGGCATCTCCGGCGACCAGGTCGAGTACGTGATCATGGGCCAGGTCCTGCAGGCCGGCGCGGGCCAGATCCCCGCCCGGCAGGCGGCCGTCAAGGCCGGTATTCCGATGAGCGTTCCCGCACTCACGGTGAACAAGGTCTGCCTCTCCGGCCTCGACGCCATCGCGCTGGCCGACCAGCTGATCCGCGCCGGCGAGTTCGACATCGTCGTGGCCGGCGGCCAGGAGTCCATGACAAACGCCCCGCACCTGCTGCCGAAGTCCCGCGAGGGCTACAAGTACGGCGCGATCGAGATGCTCGACGCCATGGCGTACGACGGCCTCACCGACGCCTTCGAGAACATCGCGATGGGCGAGTCCACGGAGAAGCACAACACCCGCCTCGGGATCGAGCGCGCCCCGCAGGACGAGATCGGCGCCCAGTCCCACCAGCGCGCCGCCGCCGCGCAGGCCGCGGGCCTGTTCGACGCGGAGATCACCCCGGTGGAGGTCCCGCAGCGGCGCGGCGAGCCGGTCGTCTTCGCCAAGGACGAGGGCATCCGCGCGGAGACCACCGCCGAGTCGCTCGGCAAGCTCCGCCCCGCCTTCGCCAAGGACGGGACCATCACGGCCGGTACCTCCTCCCAGATCTCGGACGGCGCCGCCGCGGTGGTCGTGATGAGCAAGGCCAAGGCCGAGGAGCTGGGCCTTCCGTGGCTCGCGGAGATCGGCGCCCACGGCAACGTGGCCGGCCCGGACAACTCCCTGCAGTCCCAGCCCTCCAACGCCATCCAGCACGCCCTGAAGAAGGAGGGCATCGGCGTCGACGACCTCGACCTCATCGAGATCAACGAGGCGTTCGCCGCCGTCGCCGTGCAGTCGATGAAGGACCTCGGCGTGACACCCGAAAAGGTGAACGTCAACGGCGGCGCGATCGCCCTCGGTCACCCGATCGGGATGTCCGGCGCCCGCATCGTGCTGCACCTGGCCCTGGAGCTCAAGCGCCGCGGCGGCGGTGTGGGCGCGGCCGCGCTGTGCGGTGGCGGCGGTCAGGGCGACGCGCTGATCGTGAAGGTCCCCGGCAAGTAGCGGCGCCCACCGCCCGACCCCTCCCCGAGCGCTTCGGGCGGGGGACGCCCCATCCCGTACGACAGGAGCGAGCGCATCCATGGCAGCTGATGTCCCCACGCTGGTGGCCCAGGCCCGGGAAGGCCGGCCGCGTGCCGTCGCCCGGCTGATCTCCCTGGTCGAGGGGGCGTCGCCGCAGCTGCGCGAGGTGATGGCCGCGCTCGCCCCGCTCACCGGCGGCGCCTACGTCGTGGGCCTGACCGGCTCCCCGGGCGTCGGCAAGTCCACGTCCACGTCGGCGCTGGTGTCGGCGTACCGCAAGCGCGGGAAGCGGGTCGGCGTGCTCGCCGTCGACCCGTCCTCGCCGTTCTCCGGCGGCGCGCTGCTCGGCGACCGGGTGCGGATGAGCGAGCACGCCTCCGACCCGGGCGTCTACATCCGCTCCATGGCCACCCGCGGCCACCTCGGCGGCCTCGCCTGGTCCGCGCCGCAGGCGATCCGGGTGCTGGACGCGGCGGGGTGCGACGTGGTGCTCGTGGAGACCGTCGGCGTCGGCCAGTCCGAGGTGGAGATCGCCTCGCAGGCCGACACCTCGGTGGTGCTGCTCGCACCCGGAATGGGCGACGGGATCCAGGCCGCGAAGGCGGGGATCCTGGAGATCGGCGACGTGTACGTCGTCAACAAGGCGGACCGCGACGGCGCGGACGCCACCGCCCGCGAGCTCAACCACATGCTGGGACTGGGCGAGGCCCGGCAGCCCGGCGACTGGCGCCCGCCGATCGTCAAGACGGTCGCCAGCCGGGGCGAGGGCGTCGACGAGGTCGTCGAGGCCCTGGAGAAGCACCGCGCGTGGATGGAGGAGCACGGCGTGCTCGCCTCCCGCCGGCTCTCCCGCGCGGCGAACGAGACGGAGACGATCGCGGTCACGGCCCTGCGGGAGCGCATCGGCGATCTGCACGGCGACCGCCGCCTCACGACGCTCGCGGAGCGGATCGTGGCGGGGTCGCTGGACCCCTACGCGGCGGCGGACGAACTGGTGAAGGGCCTGACGGAGGGCTGAGCCCCCGTCCCCTGCGCCCTGCCCGCGTCCGTCACGCCTTGGCGAGGGCCGCGTCGTCGCCGACGCGGCCCGCCAGCTCCTGGGTCACCTTGCGCTCGACGAAGAAGGCCGCCGTCGGGATCGTGCCCGCGATGAGGACCCAGAGCTGCTTGCCGACCGGCCACTTGGCCTTCGACCCGAGGTCGAAGGCGAAGACCAGGTACACGATGTACAGCCAGCCGTGGGCGATGCCGACCACCTTGGTGAAGCTGTCGGCCCCGTCGATGTCCAGGGCGTACTTGCCGACCATGCCCAGCGTCAGCAGGATCAGCAGGACACCGGTGACGTAGGCCATCGTCCGGTAGCGGGTCAGCACGCTCTTCTTCATGCCTACGAGCGTAACGGCGGCCCCGCGGCGATCTACGGGGCCCCCGGTGTGGAAGGCGTCACCCTTCCTCGAAGTCCCCCGCGGCTATGCGCAGCGGCCGCAGCATCGCGAAGATCTCCCCGCACTCCTCCCCGTCGTACACGGAGAGGCCGAAGTCCATCGCCATCAGGTCCCGCGTCGCCGCGTCCACGACCTCGCGCCCCTTCCCGGTGATCGACGCGAGGGTGCCCCGGCCGTCGTTGGGGTTCGGGCGTTTGGCCACGTAGCCCGAGCCGACCAGCCGGTCGATGGTGTTGGTCACCGACGTCGGATGGACCATCAGCCGCTCGCCGATCTTCGACATCGGCAGCTCGCCGGCCTTGGAGAAGGTGAGCAGCACCAGCGCCTCGTACCGCGCGAACGTCAGCCCGTACGGCTTGACCGCCGCGTCCACCTGTCCCAGCAGGATCTGGTGCGCCCGCATGATCGAGGTGATCGCGGCCATCGAGGGCACATCGCCCCAGTGGCGCTTCCAGAGGTCGTCCGCGCGGGCGATGGGGTCGAACGGCAGGCTGAGCGGCTTCGGCACGGCGCAGACATTACCCGCTGGTCATATCGCGGTCAGCCCCGTCTCACTCCTCGGTCCGGTCCGTCCGCCGCAGCCCGGCCAGGACGAGGGCCACGCACAGCGTCCCCGCGGCGCCCGCGCCGGCGACGACGTACTGCACCGGCACGAACTCCGCCGCCGCCCCCGCGGCCGCCATCCCCACGCCCTGGATCGTCATCAGCCCGGCCTGCAGCAGGGTCATCGCCCGCCCGCGCAGGTCCTCCGGCACGGCGTCGATGAACCACCGGTCGAGCCCGAGCGTGTACGCCGAGCCGAGACCGGACGCGACGAGCGCGACCAGCGCCAGCGGCACGCCGGGATGCACGACGTACAGCAGATACGGCAGCAGCGTCGTCGCCGCGAGCGGGACCACGATCCGCGACCGGGTGGCCGGGGAGAGCGCCGAACCGGCGTACACCTCGCCCGCGATGGTGCCGACGGGCAGCGCGCACATCAGCACGCCCAGCGCCACCGTGCCCGCGCCGATGCTGTCGGTGTACGGCGCCACCAGCGCCTCCGGGGCCACGGAGAACATCGGCGGCATCCAGAACAGCAGCATCAGCAGCCGGATCCGGCGGTGGCCGAGCAGCTGCCGGGCCCCGGAGAGGGATGCCTTCAGCAGCGCCGCCTTCCCGTCGCTGCGGGCCGGGCGCCGCCGGGTGCCCAGCCGCAGCACGACCGCGGAGGACAGGAAGGTGACGGCCGTGATGACGAGGGCCTGGCGCGGGGAGAAGAGGGCGAGCAGGACGCCGCCCACGCCGTAACCGGCGATCAGCACGCTCTGGCTGACGATCCGCAGCAGCGAACGGCCCAGCACGAACAGGTCGCCCTCGCCGAGGATGTCGGAGAGCGTCGCCGCCCGGGTGCCGGCGAAGACCGGTGCGATCGCGGCGATCGCGCAGCGCAGTGCGAGCAGCACGCCGACGCCGGTGCCGGGCAGCACCATCGCGGCGGCGGCCGTCGCGCAGAGCAGATCGCAGGTCACCAGGACGCGGCGGGCGGGGTAGCGGTCGGCGATGCCCGCCAGCAGGGTGCCGCTCAGGAGATAGGGGAGGAAGCCGACGGCGAAGGCCAGGGCGCTCATCAGCGGGGAGCCGGTGAGCCGGTAGACCAGGACGGACAGCGCGATCTCGCTCACGATGACGCCGAGCAGGGACAGCACGTGGGCGGCGAAGACGGCGCGGAACTCCGGCACGGCGAAGACGGCGCCGTAGCCGGGTGGCCGCCGCTCGGGGGCGGCCGGTTCCGTCGTGGACGGCTGGGGGTTCGCTGACATGCCCGCAGCTTCCGGCGTACGGACAGAGCGGCGTAGTGTTTCGCCGCACAGCGAATCACCCGGTACGGAGAGGCGGGGAGCATGCCGTCGAGGCTGGCCTTCGGAGCGGAGGACCTGCTGCGTCTGCGCTTCGCCATCTCGCCGCTGTGGGAGACGCACGAGGCGGCGCGGACGCTGCGGCGGCCCGACCGGCAGGGGTTCCATCTGCCGTGGCTGCACGAGATCCGGGAGCGGTCGCGCTCGCTCGACCTCACGCCGCTGTGGCTGTTCATGCCGCGCTCCGGCACCACGCCGGACTTCCTCGGGCCGCCGCCCGTGAGCCTCACCGCGTCCATCGAGGAGGAGCTGGCCCTCGTCCGCGGCTCCGACCCGGCCCAGGCGCTGCGCGACATGCGGCTGTCGCTCGCCGACACCCCGGGGGCCGCGGACCATCCCGTCGCGCGGCGGCTGGTCGCGGACCCGGTACGGGCGGTGGCGGAGCTCGCCGATCTGCTGCAGGAGACGTGGCACGTGCTGGTGGAGCCGCACTGGCCGCGGCTGCGCGAACTGCTGGAGGCGGACGTGGCCTTCCACGCGCGCCGGCTCGCGCTCGGCGGCTTCGAGCTGCTCTTCGCGGAGCTGCATCCGAAGGTCCGCTGGGACGAGGGGACGCTCACGGTCGACAACCGCTGGGACTACCACCGCGAACTCGGCGGCGAGGGGCTGCTCCTGCTGCCCAGCGCGTTCCTCTGGCCCGACGTCGTGACCGGGTTCGCGCCGCCGTGGAACGCGGCCATCGCGTATCCCGCCCGCGGCGTCGGCTCGCTCTGGCAGCGGTCCGGCCCCGGGCCCCGGGAGGCACTCGTACGGCTCCTCGGCGCCGGCCGCGCGTCGGTGCTGGGCGCGCTGGACGAGCCCGCGTCCACCACGGCGCTGGCCGCGCGGCTCGGGCTCGCGCCGGCGACGGTCTCCGCGCATCTGAAGGCGCTGCGCGACGCGGGGCTGCTCGTCTCGCGCCGCCGCCGGCACGAGGTCCTGTATGAGCGGACGCCGGTTGGGATCGCGTTGTACGGGGGGTCTGGGGGGCTGGTAGGCCCCCCAGAGGAAAGCACCGGGTTGCCCGACCTAACCGCGCACTAGTGATCCACCGGATTCACCCATACAGCGGGAAGACGCCCGATGCGGAGGTAGGGGATCCATGTAACGATCAAGCCATATCACCCGCCTCGCCCAGGGAACCTGGATGTCAGGACGTACCCTCCCCACCGCCCTGATCAGCCTGGCGCTGATCGTCGCCGCAGCCCCCACCACCGGGTGCTCCACCCCCGGCGAACCGGACTCCGTACCGGCGGCCGCCGTCCGGTCGCCCGTCCGGTCGCCCGCGATCGGCGCCGAGCAGGCCGCAGCGCGGGCCGTGCGCAACGAGACGCCGTTCTGGGCGGATCCGGACAGCGACGCCGCCCGGCAGGTCCGGGACTGGGAGGCGGCGGGACGGGCCGGCGACGCGCGGCTGCTGCGGCGGATCGCCGAGCAGCCCATGGCCGTCTGGCCGTCCGGGGACGAGAACCAGGTCGGTCCGGAGGTGCTGGCGCACGTGCAGGGCGCGGCGCGGGCCGGCCGTACGGCGGTGCTCGTGGCGTACAACATCCCCCGCCGCGACTGCGGTCAGCACTCGGCGGGCGGTGCGGCCGACCGGGCCGCGTACCAGCGCTGGATCGGCGCCTTCACGGACAACATCGTCGGCGACGACAAGGCCCTCGTGGTCCTGGAGCCGGACGCCGTCCCGCACATGGAGGACGGCTGCACGCCGAAGGAGTACCACGGCGAGCGCCAGGAGATGCTCGGCGAGGCCGTGCGGCGGCTGAAGGAGCGGCCGGGCGTCAAGGTCTATCTGGACGCGGGCAACTCCGCCTGGAACCACGACACGGGCTTCCTCGCCCGGCGGATGTGGGAGTCGGGCATCAAGGAGGCGGACGGCTTCTCGCTGAACGTCTCCAACTTCCAGACCACCGACGACAGCCGCCGCTACGGCCGTGAGCTGTCGAAGCTGCTCGGCGGCAAGCACTTCGTCATCGACACCAGCCGCAACGGCAACGGCCCGCTCGCCGACCGCGAGGCCACGTGGTGCAACCCCCCGGGCCGCGCCCTGGGCACCCCGCCGTCCACGGACACGGGCGACCCGCTGGTCGACGCGTACCTGTGGATCAAACGCCCCGGCGACTCGGACGGCAAGTGCCGCGGCGGCCCCGCGGCGGGCACGTGGTGGCCGGAGTACGCCCTCGGCCTCGCACGCGCGGCGGAGGAAAACGAGCGGGAGGGGGAGTAGGGCCCCTCCCCCCCCGGCCCTGGTGCGGACACACCGCTTGACCCCGCGGGGGCGCGGGGTCGGGTCGCCGCCCGGCGGGGCCACGGTCGCCGTGGGGATGGGGGTCGGGTCGGGCCGCCACCTGGCCGTGGTCGCTGTTGCCGTGCGGGGTGGGTTGGGTGGCCTCGGGGGCCCGGGGCCGCGTCCGGGCTTACGGGTTGGGGTGGCGCCCTCTCCGCAGCACTCGTGCGCGGAGCCCCGGGCTTACCACCTGAGGCGAGCAGCCTTTGCGTGGGGGTCCGGGGCGGAGCCGTCGGCTGACTGGCTGGGGTGAGTGCGGTCTCCGCGGGGCGCGGAGCCGCGGGCGACCGCCTGAGGCGAGCGGCCGCTGCGCGGGGGTCCGGGGCGGAGCCCCGGAGCCACAGGGCGAGGCGAGCGCGCTACCTGCCGGGTGCGCGGCGGAGCCCGGTGTTCGCCGCCTGGGGCAGTTGCTTCTTCATCACGGTTCGGGGCGGAGTCCCGAGAGCAGGACCCCGTGGGGTTTGGGGCGGAGCCCCGGGGCTGACCGTGTGGGGCGGGCGCCCTCTGTGACGGGGTTCGGGGCGGAGCCCCGGAGATGGTCGCCGGGGTCGAGCGCTCGTCGCATGGGGTGCGGGGCGGAGCCCTTGTGTTTGGTGGATGGGGTGGGCGGCCCTTCCCGTGGGGGCCGGGGGCCGGGGCCCCGGGTGTTCCGCTGGGGGGTCAGGGGAGGTGGACCCACTTGGCTTCCGAGGGGAGGCCCTCGGTGTCTGTCATCGTCAGCATGTACCAGCCGGGTGGGACCAGGGAGCGGTCCGACGGGATCTTCACCGTCACCGTGCCGCCGCGCTTGGTGAAGTCGAGCTGGACCGAGCGCTGTTCGACGTCCGTGACGTGCGTGACCGAGCTGGGCCGCAGCAGCCGGACCTTCGACACCCGCGACGCGCCCTTCACCTCGTACGTCGCCTTCCCGCCCACCGACGGCCGCTGCGGCCCGTCACCGATCACCGGCCGCTTGGCGATGTCCTTGTGGTGGAGGTACGGCGGCTCGTACACCTCGATCCGCTGCTCGAAGGTGCCCTGCCGGGTGTTGCCCTTGTCGGAGAAGAGCGAGTCGGAGCCGAAGACCGCGACCCGCCCGTCGGGCAGCAGCAGCGCCTCGGTGTGGTAGTTCCGGCCCACCACCGGATCCGCGGCCTGCCGGAAGGAGTTCGAGCCGGGGTCGTAGAACTGCGCCTTGAGGACGTTGCTGGCGCTGCGCCCGCGGTAGTCCCTCGAGCCGCCGGTGGTGAAGACCGAGTCGTCCGGCAGGATCACGCTGTTGAGGTAGCGCGTGCGCTCGGGGAGGTCCGGCCCGTCCCGGTAGACGGGGTCGGAGGTGGTGAGGTCGACGATCGTCGTGCGCTTCGTCGACTTCTTCGACTCACCGACACCGCCCCCGCCGAGGACCATGACCTTCTGGTCCTGCGCCGGCGGCAGCAGCAGCGAGCCCGCGGTCTCCAGCTGGTCCGGGTCGGTCATGCCGGGGACGGGCTCGAAGGTGTTCTTCTTCAGGTCCCAGAGCCCGGGGACGCGCCCGCGCTCCGCCGGCCCGTAGCCGGCGTTGGCGCCGGAGTAGAAGAGCTTGCCGCCCTTGGTGAGGAAGAGCGCGGGGTACGTCGGGAAGTAGCGGTTCGGGCCCTTGGACCACTTCTTGGTCTTCGGGTCGTAGATCTCGTTGTCCCCGTACAGGATCTCGCCGACGTCGTCGAGGCCGGAGACGGACAGCACCCTGCCGTCCGCGAGGGTGACCAGCGTCGGGTACCAGCGGGCCTTCGCCATCGGGTCGACCCGGACGTACTCCTCCTTCACCGGGTCGAACTCGTAGGCGTCCTTGATCCCCTGGAAGTCCTGCTTGTCCATGGTGAGTTTCTGGGCCAGCCCGTAGACGTTGTCGGCGTCCGCGCCGCGCAGCCCCTCGATCTCGTACTGGGCGTGCACGCCGTTGACGAACTTCCGCCCCTTCTTCTCCGCCTCCACGAAGACGGTGGTCTCCGCGGCCGTCACCTTCGTCCTCGTACCCGTGCCGGTCTTCTTCGCGGCGGGGACGGTGACCGCCGTCATCGAGTGGTACGTCAGACCGGAGGGGGATATGAACCGGGTGCCCTTCGCCAGGCGCATCGGCTTGTCGGGGTCCTCGTTCTTCACGAGCATCCGGCCGCCGGCCCGTTCCACGTCGCCGCCGAGGCGCTCGTAGCGGGCGGTGCCGCCTGCCACCAGCAGTCTGCCGTCGCCGAGCTGGGTGTGGCCGGCGCAGAAGAGGTCGGCCGGGGTCTTGACCTTCCGGTAGCTGTTGTCCTTCGGATCCCACAGCACCGTGGTGAAGGTGCCGGCGTCGAACTGCCGCCGGTCGTTGCCGGATCCCGCGATCAGCAGCACCTTTCCGGTGTGCAGCAGGGAGGCGTGGATGGCGTTCAGCCGGTAGCCGCCGGGGGTGTTCATCAGCTGCCACGAGCCGTACCGGGCCTTGTACGCGGGCTGGGCTATTCGGTAGTCGTGGTACTGCTCCGACGCGAAACCGATCGCCGCCGGGGCGTTGAGCCCCGCGAGTACGAGGACGACCCCCGTGCCCATCAGTGCCTTCTTCACCCGCTTGGTGGGCCGGTACGGCATGGTCAGTTCCCTCCTGAGGACATGGACGTGGCAGAGGCGGAGGCGGACGCGGAGGCAGAGGCGGACGCCGACGCGGAGGCCGACGCCGGCGCGGCGGTGGACGCCGTGCCCGGCCGCGGCGCGGGGCGGCCCTCGGCGGGTCCGGCCGCCCTCGCGCGGCGCCGGCCGGCGTACTCCGACCAGGCCCAGATCGCGGTCGGGGCGAGGGCGATGAGCAGGGCCAGCGCCGCCCAGGTGCGCATCGCCGCATGGGTGTTGCCGAGGACGACGGACGCCAGGAACGACACGCCCAGCACGGCCACCCAGAACAGATGGATCCGGAACGTCGCCAGCCGGTCGGCGCTCGCGGTCCCGCCCTTCGGGGTGACGACGAACCTCGACGGTCTGCGCAGCAGTGCCGCCTTGAAGGACTTCAGATACACCGGCGCCGACATCGCCGACATCAGCATGCCGCCCACGCCGCCCGAGCCCTCGGGCTCGTGGGGGGAGACGTTGTGGCGCCGGTTCCACAGGTACAGGCCGATCTGGGCCGCGGCGGCGTCGCTGTAGAGCATCAGCCAGACCGAGGCGGGCACCTGGGTGCCGGAGGCGCCGAGCCACAGGAACAGCACGCAGGACAGGGCGCCGATGAACCAGTTCACCGCCGTCATCGGGTAGTAGACCAGCATCAGGGAGTAGCTCCACAGCCGCTTGAGCGGCATCCGCAGGGGCTGCTTCCAGTACTGCCGGAACCACGTCTCGTAGGTGCCGCGGCTCCACCGCATCTGCTGGGTGAAGAAGTCGGTCCAGGACTCGGGGCCCTCGCCGACGGCGAGTACGTCCGGGGTGTAGACGGACTTCCAGTGCCGGCCGGTGCGCGGGTTCCTGCTGCGGTGGAGTTCGAAGCCGGTGGCCATGTCCTCGGTGATCGAGTCCTGCAGTCCGCCGATCTCCTTGAGCGCGGCCACGCGTACGGCGTTGTTCGTGCCGACGAACATGGGGGAGCCGTAGTGGTTGCCCGCGCGCTGGATCAGGGCGTGGAAGAGGAACTGCTGGCTCTCGGCGAGCTTGGTGACCGGGGTCTCGTAGTTGCCGTAGACCTGCGGGCCGACGACGAAGGCGACGTCGTCGTCGCGGAAGTAGCCGAGCATCCGCTCCAGGAAGTTCGGCAGCGGTACGTGGTCGGTGTCGACGGACGCGAAGTACTCGTAGTCGTCGCCGTGGGCCACGAGCCAGGCGTTGTAGTTGCCGTGCTTGGTCTTCGCGCGGTAGGCGCCCTCGGGCCGGTTCCACTCGGGGACGCCCCTGCGGGTGAAGTGGCGTACGCCCAGCTCCGCGCAGAGCGTTCGGGCCTCGTCGTCGTCGCCCTCGTCGAGGAGCCAGATGTCGAGGGGGCCGTCGTGGGTCAGTCGGGTGGCGCCCTCGAGGGTCGCGCGGACCATCGCGATCGGTTCCTTGCCCGGGACGTACGTCGTCAGGAACGCGACGCGGGTGCCCTGCCGCGGGGTCACCGGGACGGGGTCGCAGGCGACCATCGTGGCGTGGGCGATCGAGACGACGTTCACGAGGCGGAAGCTCTCGATCAGGAAGATCGCGATCAGCATCACGGCGTCGGCGACGAGCAGCCAGGTGGGGGCGCCCTCGCGGCTGGTCCAGTGGCTGGGCCAGACCAGGTACAGCAGCAGTACCAGGGAGAGCGACGGGGCCACGGCCATGAGGGCGATGGCTCGTATTCGGTGGGGCTCCCCCGAGAGCAGGCTCCGGGTCCGCACGCGGTACGCCTCCGCGGGGTCCGGTTCTGTCAGGGGGCCGGCGAGGCGGCTGTACGTCTCGTAGTCGTAGCCTCCCCGACCGGTAGCGGATGCCCTTTCATCGCCCTCCGGCCGCACGATCCCTCCGATGGTTCGACGATCTACACAGGTCCACAAAAGTGGACGTATCGGCGTATCTCAACTCAAGCGGGTCCGTTCGTGGGCGCTTTGCCGCGATCGAGGCTTCGCCTCGGGGGTCTGCCCGGGCTCGACGCGTGCCGGTGTCACCGGCGTGTCGGCGCTGCGCGCCTCGGCCTCAAACGCCGGCCGGGCTGTGGTGCGTCGCGCGGGCGCCTGCGGCGCGCTTCGGGCTCCGCCCGAAGTCCTCAAGCGCCGGACGGGCTGGTTTTGCGTGGGCTCGACGTGTGCCGGTGTGACCGGCGTGTCGGCGCTGCGCGCCTCGGCCTCAGGCGCCGGCCGGGCTGGGGTGCGTCGCGCTGGCGCCTGCGGCGCGTTTCGGGCTCCGCCCGAAGTCCTCAAGCGCCGGACGGGCTGGTTTTGCCCGGGCTCGACGCGTGCCGGTGTCACCGGCGTATCGGCGCTGCGCGCCTCGGCCTCAAGCGCCGGCCGGGCTGTGGTTGGGTCGCGCGGGCGCCTGCGGCGCGTTTCGGGCTTCGCCCGAAGTCCTCAAGCGCCGGACGGGCTGGGGTGCGTCCCCTCGGTGCTGCGTCAGGTCGCCGGCAACAGGCGACCCGGCCCCCGTCGGGTACCGACCCGGGCCTGTCGGGAGGTAACCCGGGCCCGTCGGGCAGCGACCCGGGCCTGTCGGGAGGCGGCCCTGGTCGGTGGTGGCCGGGGGCGATTTCAGCCTGTCCGGCGTTTGAGGACGAGCGCCGTAGGCGCGATGCGGGCGTAGCCCGCGACGGGGGGTCGGGGGCGGAGCCCCCGCAGCGGGACTGGAGCCGGAGGGGGCCAGGGGCTAAGCCGCTGGTGTGGGACTGGGGAGCGTGGGGGTCGGGGGCGGAGCCCCCCCGCGGTGGGGTGGGTGGGGGTGCCCCCGCGAGGGGTTTGCGGGGGGCTGGCACAATGGGGGGGCCGTTTGTGAAGCGGCGCACAAGCGACCTCGATCGAAGGCAAACCGTGGATCTCAAGACCGCCTCCGCCCTGCACCGACTGCGCCTCGTCTCCCTCATCGAGGCCGTGTCGTTCCTGCTGCTCCTGACCTGCTCCGTGCTGAAGCGGACCACCGACTTCGACGCCGTACCCGTCATGGGCCCCGTCCACGGCGTGCTCGTGGTGCTCTTCCTCGTCTTCCTCGCCGACGCCTGGAACCGGGCGAAGTGGCCCCTCAAGCGCCCCGTCGTCCTGTTCGTGCTCTCCGTGCTGCCCACCGGCGGGTTCTTCGCCGACCGGATGCTCCGCCGGGAGACCGAGGACGCCGTCGTCGCCGCGCACGGCCGCGCGGACGTCCCCGCCGAGGCGTAGCCCCCGAGGCGGAGCCGTCCCCGGGACGACCCTGAGGCATCCCCCACAGCACCCCGAGGCCCCTGGCCAAGGCCGTACCCCCGGCGCTAGCGTCGGGCCGTGGCTCAGTTCAGGCTCCAGGGGAGCAAGGTGCTCGCCGTCGATCTCCACGGCGACACCGTCAAGGCGAAAAACGGGGCGATGGTCGCGTACGACGGCCAGATGGCCTTCAAGAAGCTCAGCGGCGGGGGCGAGGGGGTCCGGGGGATGGTCACCCGCCGCCTGACCGGCGAGCAGATGACCGTGATGGAGGTGAAGGGGCAGGGGACCTGCTACTTCGCCGACCGGGCGAGCGAGATCAACCTCGTCCAGCTGCAGGGCGACAAGCTGTACGTCGAGGCCAGCAATCTGCTGTGCACCGACGGCGGCCTGCGCACCGGCACCAGCTTCACCGGCATGCGCGGCGCGGCCCAGGGGAACGGGCTGTTCACCACGACCGTGGAGGGGACCGGCCAGGCCGCCATCATGTCCGACGGCCCCGCCGTCGTGCTGCGCGTGGCCCCCGGACTGCCGCTGCAGGTCGACCCGGGCGCGTACATCGCCCACCAGGGCAATCTGCAGCAGCACTTCCAGTCGGGCATCAACTTCCGCACCGTCATAGGCGAAGGCGGCGGCGAGGCGTTCCAGATCCGCTTCGAGGGCGACGGACTGGTCTACGTCCAGCCCAGCGAGCGCAACACCATCGGGGGCGATGTGTGATGCCGTTCCAGTCCGTCAACTCCAAGATGGTGCGCGCCCAGGTCGTACCCGGGCAGCGGATGTTCAGCCAGCGCGGCGCCATGCTCGCGTACACGGGCGAGGTGAGCTTCACCCCCAACATCCAGGGCGGCCAGGGCGGCATCGCGTCGATGATCGGCCGCCGGGTGGCCGGCGAGGCGACGCCGCTGATGACCGTCGAGGGCAGCGGCTCCGTGCTGTTCGGGCACGGCGGCCACCATGTGCACGTGGTCGAGCTGAACGGGGACACCCTCTACGTCGAGGCCGACCGGCTGCTCGCGTTCGACGGCTCGCTGCAGCAGGGGACCATGTTCATGGGCTCCCAGGGCGGCGTGATGGGCATGGTGCGCGGCCAGGTCACCGGGCAGGGGCTGTTCACCACGACCCTGAAGGGCAAGGGCGCCGTCGCCGTGATGGCGCACGGCGGCGTGATCGAGCTGCCGATCACGCCCCAGCGCCCGGTCCACGTCGACCCCCAGGCCTACGTCGCGCACCGCGGCGACGTACGCAACAAGCTCTCCACCGCACTCGGCTGGCGCGACATGGTGGGCCGCGGCTCCGGCGAGGCGTTCCAGCTGGAGCTGTCCGGCAGCGGCACGGTGTACGTCCAGGCGTCCGAGGAGAAACTGTGACCGGTCCCGTCATCCACGACGTCAACACGCTGCCCAGCAATGACAACGTCAACAACTACACCTTTAGCGTGGATGTAAAGGGGCAGTGGTTCCTGCAGAAGGGGAAGATGATCGCCTACTACGGGCAGATCTCCTTCGACGGGATCGGGCACGGGCGGCTGGACCGGCTCGTCGCCACCAGCTTCCACTCGCCGCTGCACGCCTCGGACTGGGTGGTCGCCGAGGGCAGCGGCAAGATGCTGCTCGCCGACCGCGCCTTCGACGTCAACTCCTTCGACCTCGACAACGGCAACCTCACCATCCGGTCGGGGAACCTGCTGGCGTTCGAGCCGTCGCTGTCGCTGAAGCAGTCGATCATCCCGGGCTTCCTCACCCTCCTCGGTACGGGGAAGTTCGTGGCCGCCTCCAACGGGCCGGTGGAGTTCGTGGAGCCGCCGATCCGGGTCGACCCGCAGGCGCTGGTCGGCTGGGCGGACTGCCCGGCGCCCTGCCACCACTACGACCACCAGTACCTGCGGGGCGTGGTGGGCGGACTGCGGCGGATGACCGGCGTCGGCGGGGTCTCCGGCGAGGAGCACCAGTTCGAGTTCATCGGCGCGGGCACGGTGCTGCTGCAGTCGAGCGAGACCCTGATGGCCGAACGGCCGACCGGGGCCACCCCGCAGCAGGCGGGCGTGCCCGGTCAGGGTCAACCCGGCGTTCCGCGACTGCCGGGACAGCTGGGCGACTTGCAGAGGCGCTTCGGTTTGTGAGCCATACTCGGCGGTGAGGGGCACCGGTCGAACGTGCGCCCAGGCGTGCGCCCGGCCGGGTGCCTACGCTGGTTGTTGTCCGCAATTCAAGGATTGGACAGATACACCGCGATGACGTCCGCCGAGTCCCCCGACGGCCCCCGCTGGCTCAGCGACACCGAGCAGTGCGCTTGGCGCACCCAGCTCGAGGTCAACAAGCTGCTCATGTACCAGCTGGAGCGGGACCTGCAGCCTTTCGGGCTGACCAACAACGACTACGAGATCCTGGTCAACCTCTCGGAGTCCGAGGGCCGGCGGATGCGGATGAGCGATCTCGCCACGGCCACGCTGCAGTCGAAGAGCCGGCTGTCGCACCAGGTGACCCGGATGGAGGCCGCGGGGCTGGTCCGCCGGGACGCCTGCGAGTCGGACCGGCGCGGGCTGTACGCCGTGCTCACCGACGCCGGCTGGCAGCTGATGCAGCGCGTCGCGCCGCACCATGTGGCCTCCGTACGGCGTCACTTCATCGACATAATGACCGCCGAGCAGCTGCAGACCCTGCGTGATTCGCTCACCCCGGTCGCCGCCCATCTGCGGGAGCGGCGCGGCCAGGTCTGAGCGCGTACGGCGAGGTCAGACCGCCGGCAGCCGGACCGTGAAGGACGCCCCGCCGGCGGCCGACCGGCCCACCGTCACCGTGCCGCCGTGCCGTTCGACGACGTCCCGGCAGATGGCGAGCCCGAGCCCCGCGCCGCCGTCGTCGCGGCTGCGGGCGTCGTCGAGCCGGACGAAGCGCTCGAAGATCCGCTCCCGGTCGGCGGGCGGCACCCCCGGCCCGTCGTCGGCCACCTCCAGCACGGCCCGGCCGCCGTCGCGGGCCAGGGACACCGACACCTCGCGCGCGGCGTGGCGCACCGCGTTGTCCAGCAGGTTGGCCAGCACCCGCGCCAGCTGTCCGCGCGATCCGGGCACGGACACCGGCTGCACCCGGCCCGCGGTGACCTCCGGGCGCCGCAGCGTCTCCTCGCGTACCAGCTCGTCGAGCGCGACCGGCCCGGCGGCCGGCGCCTCGCCCGCGTCCAGCCGCGCGAGCAGCAGCAGGTCCGCCGCCAGATGCTGCAGCCGTACGGTGTCGGCGACCGCGCCGTCGAGGTCGAGCAGGTCCGGATGGGCGGCGCCCACCTCCAGCTGCGTACGCAGCGAGGCGACCGGGCTGCGCAGCTCGTGCGAGGCGTCCGCGACGAACCGGCGCTGGCGCTCCACCGAAGCCTCCAGCGCGGCCAGGGTCTCGTTGGTCGTCCGGGCCAGCCGCGCCACCTCGTCATGGGTGGCCGGCTCGGGCACCCGGCGGGTGAGGTCGGTGGAGGCGGTGATCGCGGCCATCTCGGCGCGGATGCCCTCCACCGGGCGCAGCGCCCGCCGCGTCACCAGCCAGGTCACCCCGGCCACCACGGCGAGCACCAGCGGCAGCCCGGTCAGCATGGAGCGGGCGACGGACCCGACCGCGGACTGCTCGGTGTCCAGGGGCGCCCCCGCCCACACGGTGTACGTCCGACCGTCCGGGGCCGTCGCGTCCAGCCCCGCGAAACGGTAGTCGGCCCGCTCGCCGTCCGTCTCGGCCCAGCCGTCGCCGTACGCCGCCTCGCCGGCCACCTCGCCGCGGCCGGGGTCGGCGGGGGCGTCGTCGTCATCGTCGTCGTCCTCGCCCCGGCCGCCGTGCCGGTCCGCCGACGCCGACGCCGACGGTGACGGTGACGGTGATGCCGGCGGGGCGGCGGACGGACCTGCCGCGACGGTGCCGTCCGCGTCCCCGGCGCCGTCGATCCGCTCCAGCCCGGGGCTCGTACGGACGTACCGGCCCGCCCCGTCGAGCACCGCCACCGGCGTGTCCTCGTCGAGCTGCAGGGACCCGGGCGCGACGCCGGTCGCCAGCTCGCCGGCCACCTCCCGGGCGTCCAGCTCCGCCTGCAGCCCCGCCTGGTCGTGCAGGTTGACGCGCAGCGCGAGCAGGACGGCGATCCCCGCGGCGACCAGCGCCAGCGCGACCACGCCGGTGGCGCCGAGCGCGGCCCGCGACCGTACCGAGCCGAACGCCCTACGCATCGGTGGCCGCCTGCCCGTCCAGCCGGTAGCCGGCCCCGCGCACGGTCCGGATCAGGCCCGGGCCGAGCTTGCGGCGCAGGGCGCTGACGTAGACCTCGACGATGTTCGGGTCGCCGTCGTAGGCGAAGTCCCAGACGTGGTCGAGGATCCCGGCCTTGGAGACGACCTCCCCGGGGCGGCGCGCGAGCACCTCCAGCACGGAGAACTCCTTGGTGGTCAGGGCGATCTCCGCGCCGTGCAGCAGCACCCGCCGCGCCGCCGGGTCCAGCGTCAGCGCGCCCGCGCGCAGCACGGGGGAGGCGCCCCGGGCCCGGCGCCGCAGCAGGGCCCGGATCCTGGCCAGCAGGACGACGTAGCTGAACGGCTTCGTCAGATAGTCGTCGGCGCCCGTGTCCAGGCCCTCGGCCTCGTCGTACTCGCCGTCCTTGGCGGTGAGCATCAGGATCGGGGTCTCGTCGCCCGCCGCGCGCAGGGCGGAGCAGACCCGGTAGCCGTTCATGCGGGGGAGCATGATGTCGAGCACGATCAGGTCGTAGTCCACCGTGGTCGCCCGGTGCAGTCCCTCCGCCCCGTCGTGGACGACGTCCACGGCGAAGCCCTCGGCGGTGAGCCCCCGGGCGAGGGAGCGGGCCAGCCTCTGTTCGTCCTCGACGATCAGCAGTCGCATGCCACCAGGGTGGCAAAGCGTTCCTGAAGAACCCTTCAGGGTCCTTCAGGACCCCTTCAGCAACGGCTCCGCATCATGGGCCGCGTCGCCGCCGGACCCGGCGGGGAACGGACCGAACCGGAGGAAACCCATGAAGCGCAACCTCGTCATCGCCGCCGTCGCCGCCGTGGCCGTCGCGGGGGGCACCGTCACCGCCGTCGCCGCGTCCGGGAGCGACGGCGGTTTGCGGACGGAGCAGGCCGGGGAGAGGGCTCAGGACGACGACGGCGGCGGCCGGGACGACCGCGGACGGGACGACGACGGCCGCGACGACCACGGCGACGACGACCGCCGCGACGACGACTCCCGTGACGCCGCCGCCGTCCGCGCCGCCTCCGTCACCGCCGCGCAGGCCGTCGACACCGCGCTGAAGGCCCGCCCGGGTCTCGTGGAGTCCGCGGAGCTGGACGACGACGGCCGGAACGCCTGGGAGGTCGACGTCCTCGGCCGGGACGGCCACTGGTACGAGGTGAAGGTCGACGCGGACAGCGGCGCGGTCACGTCCCAGGAGCGGGACCACGACTGACGGCCCGTCCGAGTTGCGGGGCGCCCGGCATCCCGGAGATTGGATGCTATGACCAGCTTCGAGAGCCCGGTCCCGCCCCGCCCCGGAGCCGACGGCGAGCCGGCCGCGGCAACCCCCGGCGCACAGGGGACACCAGCCGGGGAGCGGGCCGGCGCGCAGCGGCCACCAGCCGGAGGACAGGCGTCCGGCGAGGAGGCACCGTCTGGAGAACAGGCGTCCGGCGAGGAGGCACCCGCCGGGGAACGGGCTCCCGGCGAGAGGAGCTTGGCCAGCGGGTGGGTGAGCGTGCGTGGTCTGGTGCCCGAGTCCAGGGGTGCGGCGGCCAGTTCCGGGTCCAGGGACG
>NZ_JBFAXR010000086.1:0-36712 GCF_040680895.1 Streptomyces sp. NPDC051940
CGCCCGGTCACATTCCGAACCCGGAAGCTAAGCCTTTCCGCGCCGATGGTACTGCAGGGGGGACCCTGTGGGAGAGTAGGTCGCCGCCGAACAATTATTGAGCCTCAACCCCCAGCCTATGGCTGGGGGTTGAGGCTTTTCTGCGTTCAAGGTTCGGCTGTCAGCCTGTTGCATCCTCTGCGAAGAGTTCCTCGACGGTCTGCACATGGATGGTGCGGTCGAGCCAGCAGCCGAGCGTGTCCAGATCGGTGCAACTGAGGATGCGCCGGCGGGATTCCTCGGGCACCGACACGCCGCGTCCGACGAGGAACCGGATGATGGCCTGCGCTTCACCCTGCGCCTCGCCCTCAGCCGGGCGCGTCCCGGGCGGGCGTGGGCGTGGTGTGGGTGTCAGGGCAGCGCTCCCTGTTGGAAGGCGCAGGTCCAGATCACGGGGTGGGTGACGCCCGTTGCGTCCTCTGCCTTGCCGCCGATCGAGCCGTTGTCGGACGCCGCGAGGCCGTAGCTGGGGTGGGCGGCCGCCAGGCGGGGGAGGGTGAGGGCCGCGCCGGTGCCGGGCCAGGCCTGGGCCTGGGCGGGGACTTGGATGCCCTGTGCGTTGTCCTGGAACTCGGCGGTGCCCGCGACCAGGCCCGTCGTGCGGCTGATCGCCTCGAACGTGCCGTGGCCCTCGTGCGAGGGCGGGCCGTCCACCATCGTCGCGGCGGCCTGGTAGGGAGCGTCCCAGTACGCGGGCCGGTGGCCCAGCCGTTCGCCGTACCGCAGCACGCCGCCGACCACGCGGCCGTGTTCGTCGATGTCCCGTACCGTCCAGCGCGCGTTGCCGAACTCCGTGGGCACGGCTGGGCCGAGGGTGAGCGTGCCCTTGTCCTTGGCCGGCCAGACCATGCCCACGCTCGACGCGTCGAAGCCGCTGCCCCCGGGCGCCTCGCCGTCGCCCACGACCGTTCCCGCGTTGTCCAGCGCCGTGGCCGTCGTCGAGTTGAGGTCCAGCGGGGTCGTGATCGTACGGAGGAGATGGCCGTCGCGTACGACGTACGAGCGGCCCGTGCTGAGGAGGTCCTGGAGCAGCACCTCGCCGTGGTCGTTGACGTCCACGGCGGTCGGCGACTGGGCCGTGGTCGGGACCTCGATCGGCGTGATGGCCGCGTCCCCCGCCCGGTAGGTGAACGGGACGCTGCCGTGTACGCCCGAGAGGTTGACCTGGCCGACCATCAGGCCCCGGCCGTTCACGGCCTCGATACCGCCCAGGTACGCGGTGGCCGGCACGGGGACGCGGTGGAGCTGCGAGCCCGTCCAGTACGCCGGCAGGTTGCCCGCGCGGCCCACGGCGAGGCCGTCCGGGCCGAAGTCGTTCACGCCGTCGTTCCAGCTGGGCGATTCCGTCGTCGGCAGCACCTTCAGCTCGGGTGCGCAGCCGTCACCGCCCGCCGCCGCCGCGGCCGGCAGACCGCCGGGCACCAGTGCGCCCGCCAGGGCCAGCGCCCCCGTCACTCCACGGATCCATCGCCTCATCGTCCATCCCCCCGTCGATGCTCCATTGGGGCAAAGGACGGACACCGCTGTTGCACGGATGCGGTACGGCACGATGCCACACGAAACCCCCACGAACGGGCGGCGGCGATCCACTTCGGCCGGAGGCTACTCATCCGTAGCGTCAGACCTTAGGCTCCGCGCATGATCGATGACCGTCTGCGCCGGGGCCGGGCCGCGCTCGCCGTTTCCTTCGCCGTGCAGGGTGCCGTGTTCGCGCTCCTCGTGACCCGCATTCCGGCCCTGCAGGACCGTTACGGCATCGAGGACGCCGCGCTTCCCGTCTTCCTGGCCGCCGTGCCCGTCCTCGCGGGTGTCGGGTCCGTGGCCGCCGAGCACGCGGTGCGGCGGATCCGGCCCAGCGTGCTGCTGCGGTGGTCGCAGCCCGTGGTGTGCCTCGCCCTGCTGGCCGCGGGGTCGGGCGGCGCGGTGTGGGAACTGGCCGTGGCGCTGGCGGTGTTCGGGCTCGCGGTGGGGGCGCTGGACGCGTCGATGAACATGATGGGCGTCAGCCTGCAGCGCACGTACGGGCGCAGCATCATGGTCGGCTTCCACGGGGCGTACAGCCTCGGCGGCATAGCCGGGGCGTCGGCCGCGTGGGCCGGCGCGCACTGGAATCTGGAGCTGCCCGTCAACTACGGCCCCGCGGTGGCGGTGTTCGTTCCGCTCGCTCTCCTGGGGAGCCGGTGGTACGCCGACCAGGAGACCGCTCCGGCAGACGCAGACGTCGCGCAGGCCGACGGGGCGATGCGCTTCCGGCTGCTGCTGCCGCTGTGCCTCGTGATGGCCTTCGCGTACATCGGCGACGCCACGGTCTCCAACTGGAGCGCCAAGTACCTCGACGACACCCTGCGCAGCTCGGAGGAGCTCGCGACCGTCCCGTACAACATCTACATGGTCACGATGCTGGCCGGCCGGCTGCTCGGCGACCGGGCCGTGGGGCGCTTCGGGCCGCCGGCCGTGCTGCGCGTCGGGGCGCTCGTCGCGGCGGGCGGGTTCGCGGTGGTGGCCGTGGCGCCGGAGCCGTGGACGGGGATGGCCGGGTTCACGCTGCTGGGGCTCGGGCTGTGCGTGATCGTGCCGCAGACGTTCGCGGCGGCGGGGCGGCTCTTTCCGCGGGACTCCGACGCGGCCATCGCCCGGCTCAACATCTTCAACTACGTCGGCTTCCTCGTCGGCGCCCCGCTGGTCGGCGCGGTCGGCGAGGCATGGAGCTACCGGGGCGCGATGCTCATACCGATGGCCCTCGTCGCCGCGACGCTCGTGTACGCCGCCTCCTACGGCGACGGCGCGGCCCGCTACCGTGGCGGGCATGAGCGGGCGCGCGCAGCTGATGTGGGATGAGGCGGTCACGGGTTACGACTTCGGGTCGGAGCACCCGATGGACCCCGTACGCCTGGCGCTGACGATGCGCCTGATCGAGGCCCTCGGCGTCGACAAGGCCGCCTCCGAGGGGGTCGTGGCGGCGCCGGCCGCCGGGGACTCCACGCTGCGGCTGGTGCACCGGCAGGACTACGTCGACGCGGTACGGCGGGTCTCCGCGGATCCGGGCGGCGCCGACGGCTCGTACGGGCTGGGGACCATGGACGACCCCGCCTTCGCCGGGATGCACGAGGCGTCCGCGCTCATCGCGGGGCAGTCCGTGGCGGCGGCGGAGGCGCTCTGGCGGGGGAGCGCGGACCACGCGGTGAACTTCGCCGGCGGGCTGCACCACGCGATGCCGGGCGGCGCCGCGGGGTTCTGCATCTACAACGACGCCGCGCTGGCGATCGCCCGGCTGCTGGAGCTGGGCGCGGAGCGGATCGTGTACGTCGACGTGGACGTGCACCACGGGGACGGCGTGCAGACGGTGTTCTGGGACGACCCCCGGGTGCTGACGATCTCCCTGCACGAGCATCCGCGCACCCTCTTCCCCGGCACGGGCTGGCCGGAGGAGACCGGCGGCGAGGGCGCCGAGGGCAGCGCGGTGAACGTGGCGCTGCCGGCGGGGACGTCGGACGCGGGGTGGCTGCGGGCGTTCCACGCCGTCGTACCGGAGCTGATCGCCGACCACCGCCCGCAGGTGCTGGTCACCCAGCACGGCGCGGACACGCACATCGAGGACCCCCTCGCCCATCTCGCGGTGAGCCTGGACGCCCAGCGCATGCTGATGGAGTCCCTGCACGCCCTGGCGCACCGGCACGCGGACGGCCGCTGGCTGGCCCTGGGCGGCGGGGGGTACGCGATCGTCGACGTCGTCCCGCGCTCCTGGACCCATCTGGCGGCCATCGTGGCGGGCGCGCCCGTCGACCCGGCGACGGACATCCCGGAGACGTGGCGCCAGCAGGTGTACGCCCTGACCGCCGCCTCGGCCCCGCGCCGGATGACGGACGGCCTGCGGCCCACCTGGCAGGACTGGGAGGACGGTTACGACCCGGCCTCCCGGCTGGACCAGGCGGTCCGCGCCACCCGCACCGCGGTGTTCCCCTCCCGGGGGCTGCTGCCGTGAGCCGCTGATACCGCCAAGTCCCGCCGTACGGGCGAAAAACGGCGGAACCGGTCCGGGAGAGCGGGCCGGGGGGCCACGATGGCGGCCATGTCGACCGACGTCGAGGAGCGGACCGCGCTCAGGGCGCACCTGCTGCGCACCCGTATCGCCGGTGCCGTCGCCACCACCCGGGATCAGAGCCTGCGCCGGTACGCTCTCTTCGCGGCCCGCGACCCGCGGGCGCTGCTCGGGCTGGAGCCCGAACGGGACTGGTCCGTGGCGGACTTGCTGCGGCTCATGGCCGAAAGGTGCGGCGTATCGCCCGACCCCGGGCGGATCTCGGGCACCGAGACGATCGATCCGGACCGGACGCTCGACGCGCTCGACGCCCTCGCGGAGCGCCTCGGGCGGGCGGCTCGGGAGCGCGAGGCGTTGCTCATCGGCACCGGGCACCCCAAGCGGCTCATGGAGTTCTACGTCCCCCTGGCTGCCGCCCTGTCGGCGGCGGGATGCGATGTCCTCACCCCGGGTGAGGGGAGAGATGTCGACATAACGACCCGGTTCGGCGTACGCACCTACAACCTTTCGTACGTCCGGGGAGTCGCTCTGTTGCGCGATGAGGGCGTGCGGGAACCCGGCGGCCACTCCGGCGTACACACCCACTCACCGCTCCCCGTCCGTGCGGCGCTCGCCGCGGCGGCGGCCGGGCCGCACCCGCTGCCCGGCCTGGTCATCGGCGACCACGGCTGGGCCTGCGGTGCAGGTCAGCTGGGGTTCGAGGCGGTGGGGCCGGCGGACGCGGACGACCCGGCGCCGTTCGTCGGGCAGAGCGAAGGGCGGCTGTCCGTCGTCGTTCCGCTTGATGACGCTGTGCGGTCCGATTACTACCGACCGCTTACTCGCTATGTACTCAATCGAGCGTGTCTGTCACAGTAGCCATCCGATCGCTACTCCTCTTCCCCACTTGCCTCACCCGCCCCTACTCTGGGGAAGAGCGCGCATGCGAGCAGGAGTCACCGGAGGGGAAGCCGGTGCCCGTCATGTGCGGAAGGTTCAGGTGTGTCATGGCTGCAAGCGAGAGTGGGCCTCTGAACGAGGTCCGTTTCCGGACGGTGGCGGAAGTCGCCGCACTGATGCGAGTGTCCAAGATGACCGTGTACCGACTGGTGCACAGCGGTCATCTGCCGGCGATCCGGGTAGGCAGGTCCTTCCGGGTCCCCGAGCAGGCGGTGCACGAGTATCTCCGCGAGTCCTATGTGGGGGTGGAATCCGCCTAGGGGGGCGCGGGGGGCCGTGCGGCGACCCTCGATTACTGGGTGCGCTGCCCTTGAGGGTAGGCTAGGCCGACGTAGGTCGTGTGGGCCCATGCCCCGCACCGAGTGAAGAGAAACTGCGAGGGTAGACGTGGGCTCTGTAATCAAGAAGCGCCGCAAGCGGATGGCGAAGAAGAAGCACCGCAAGCTGCTCAAGCGCACGCGTGTGCAGCGTCGCAACAAGAAGTAAGCGGCAGCGCAGTCAAACCGCCGCCCCCACCGCGTTTGCCGGGAGGGGCGGCGGTTTGCGTATCAGGGCACTGTGATCTGCGCTATCCCGGCCGGGTCGGGACATCACCGTGCAACAACACCTGGATACGGTGGGTCCTGGCGGTCGGGGACACGACGAAAGGGCGGGGCCAGACGTGGGCAAGACCGTGCTCGTCACCGGAGTCGCCCGTCAGCTGGGCGGCCGGCTGGTGCGCCGGATCCAGCGCGAGCCCGGGGTGTCGCGGGTGATCGCCGTGGACGCTGCCGAGCCCGAGCATCTGCTGGGCGGCGCCGAGTTCGTACGGGCCGACATCCGGCATCCGACCATCGGCCGCGTACTCGTCGAGAACGCCGTCGACACCGTCGTCCACCTCGACGTCACCGGCACCCCCCTCTCCCCGCGCGGCAGCCGCGCCGGGGTGAAGGAGACCAACGTCATCGGCACCATGCAGCTGCTCGGGGCCTGCCAGAAGGCGCCCTCCGTACAGCGCCTGGTGGTGAAGTCCAGCACCAACGTCTACGGCTCCGCGCCCCGCGACCCGGCCGTCTTCACCGAGACCACCGAGTCCCGCTCGCTGCCCAGCGGCGGCTTCGCCAAGGACACCGTCGAGGTCGAGGGGTACGTCCGCGGCTTCGCCCGGCGCCGTCCCGACGTCGCGGTCAGCGTCCTGCGCTTCGCGAACATCCTCGGCCCGCGCACCGACACCCCACTCGCCGACTACTTCTCCCTCCCGGTGCTGCCGACCGTCCTCGGCTACGACCCGCGGCTGCAGTTCGTCCACGAGGACGACGTCATCGCCGTACTGCTGCTGGCCGCCGGGGAGGGCGCCGCCTCGGGCCGGACCAGCCCGGTGATCAGCGGCACGTTCAACGTCGCCGGTGCCGGCGTGCTGCTGCTCTCGCAGGCCGCGCGGCGGCTGGGGCGGCCCACCGTGCCGGTCCTGCTGCCCGCCGTGACCTGGGTGGGGGCCGCGCTGCGGTCGGTCGGCATGACCGACTTCTCACCGGAGCAGATCCGGCTGCTCACCCATGGCCGGATCGTCGACACCACACGCATGCGGGAGGTGCTCGGCTTCACCCCCGGGTACACGACCGCGGAGGCCTTCGCCGACTTCGCGCACAGCCGCGGGCCCGGGCTGCTGCCGCCGGAGGCGGTCGGCCACCTCATCGACGCCGCCGCCGCGCGGCTCGGAGTGACGGGGGGTACGGACATCAGCAGCGCCGTGAAGGAGCGCGCCCACCATGGCTGAAGCGAAGGTCATACCGTTCGACGACGACCGCGCCCGGGAACGCGCGCGCCGTGCGCAGACGCGGCGGCGGCCCGCCGCGGGCGCGCCCGGCGCGGCGGGTACGGCCGGCGCGACGGCGGGTACGACGCGCAGGCTGCCGGCCGCGGAGTCGCTGCCGGGGGCCGGTCCCGTGGCGCCTGAGGCGCCCGCCGCGGCCGTACAGGGGGACGGCGAGGGGCCGTCCACGGAGCCGGTGGGTGCGGACGACGCGGCGGGTGCCGCCGCGTCCGATGCCGAGGGTGCCGGTGCTGATTCCGGCGCCGGTGTCTCCGAGGATCCCGGGCTCGTCGGGCGGGTGCTCGGCGCGGGCTGGGACCGGCGGATCGCCGGCGGGCTCAGCTTTCTGCGGCGGCGGCTGACCGGGGAGTACGAGGTCGACGAGTTCGGCTTCGACCAGGACCTCACCAGCCATGTGCTCATGCCCGCGTTCCGGCCTGTCTACGAGAAGTACTTCCGGGTCGAGGTGCGCGGCATCGAGAACATCCCGAGCGAGGGCGGGGCGCTGGTCGTCTCCAACCACTCGGGGACCCTGCCCTGGGACGGGCTGATGCTCCAGGTCGCCGTGCACGACCACCATCCCGCGGAGCGGATGCTGCGGTTGCTGGCGGCGGACCTGGTCTTCGTGCTGCCCGTGGTCAACGAGCTGGCCCGCAAGGCCGGGCACACGCTCGCGTGCGCGGAGGACGCGCAGCGGCTGCTGGAGCAGGGCGAGGTCGTCGGGGTGATGCCCGAGGGCTTCAAGGGGCTCGGGAAGCCGTTCTCCGAGCGGTACAAGCTGCAGCGCTTCGGGCGGGGTGGGTTCGTGTCCACGGCGCTGCGGGCGCGGGCGCCGATCGTGCCGTGCTCGATCGTCGGGGCGGAGGAGATCTACCCGATGATCGGCAACGCCAGGACGGTGGCGCGGCTGTTGGGGTTCCCGTATTTTCCCGTCACGCCGACGTTTCCGTGGCTCGGGCCGCTGGGGGCGGTGCCTCTGCCCACGAAGTGGGTGATCCAGTTCGGGGAGCCGATTCCGACGGATCGGTATCCGGCGGAGGCGGCTGAGGATCCGATGCTGATGTTCAACCTTACGGATCAGGTTCGGGAGACTATTCAGCACACGCTGTACAAGCTGCTGGTGCAGCGGAGGTCGGTGTTCTTCTGACGCGGGTTGCGGCCGCTTCCTGCGGTTGGGTGGGTGGCTTCGCGCCTCCGGCGCGGGGTTGCCCCCGCCCGCCCACCCGTGCGGGGTTTGCGGGAGGTCGCCGGTACGCTTCGGGCCCGCCCCTTCGGGGCGGGCCCTTGCGTTGTGTGGGCGCCGGGTGGCCGTTGTGCCCTGGCGGGTGGGTCCTGGGGCCGCCGGTCGGCCGGCTGCTGTGGAGGGTGGGGCCCTGCGCTTGGCAGCCGCTGCCGGGCGGCGTTCTCCGCCTGGCAGCCGCTGCCGGGCTGCGTTCTCCGCGTATCGCGCCGGAGGGCGCGGTCGCTCTTACTCCTCCTCGCCGCTGATTCCCAAGCCCGGGAGTAGGCCCGGGAGTAGTGGGGGCAGGGTGATGTCCGCCTCCGGGGAGGTGGAGGGGGAGCCGGAGCTGTCGGGGGAGGAGCTCGAGCCCGTGTTGCCGCCCAGGATGCCGTCGCCCAGGAGGCCGCCGTCGGACGCTGAGTCCGAGGGGGCGGGGGTTCCGCTCGCGCCGGTCGTCGCGTCGGCCGAGGTGGTGGCCGACGGGGACGGGCCCGGTGAGCCGTCGTCGTCCCGCGTGGTCGTGCCGGGTGGGGCGCCGCCGGGGGAGGACTCGGGAGGCAGTTCGTTCTGGTGCGGGGCCAGGTCCTGCTCTATGTCGTCGAAGATCCGGGTGACGTCCTCGCCGAGGCCGCTCAGCTGCTGCGGCAGCCGCGCACGCAGCTCGCTCCAGCCGCCGCGGTGCCTCTCGGAGAACTCCGAGAGCGTACGCATCGGGCCGATCTTGTGGTTCGACTCATAGGCGCGGGCCAGCAGCCGGCGGCCCTCGCCCGCGTCGTGTTTGACGCCGCTCAGCGCCCGGCGCACCTCGCTCACGGACTCCTCGTCCAGCTCGCCGGCCCGATCGCGCTCCATCAGCCTGCGGGCCTCGTTGAGCCTGGTCGACGCCTGGTCGAGGTAGATCTTGCCGCGCTCGCTGTCGCCGTCGGCGAGGGAGAGCCGGAAGTCCTCCATACCGCGTTTGAGCCCGTACAACGTGTCGCCCGGCAGCGCGTCCGAACTGGCCGCCGCCGCACCGCTGAAGGCACCCGCCGCCACGCCGACCCCCAGGCCGCCGATGGCGACACCGCGGGACCAGCGTGAACGTGGCCGTAGCCGGGAGAGGCTGGAACGGGTGGCGCGATGGGCTCCGCGGCGCCGCTGCTCGGGCACCGCGGGGGTGCCGGCACCACCGCCGGCGAACATCCGCTCCATCTCGGCGATGAGCAGCGCGCGCTGCTCGGTCTTCACCTCGGCGGAGAGTTCCGGAGCGGGCAGCGCGGCCAGCCCGCCCGCCAGTGCGAGCAGCTGGGTCTGCTCCGGGTCCGCCGCGAGGGCCTCCGGCGGAATGGGCTCCTCGAGAGCCTGGGCGAAGGCGTTCGCCTGTGCCGATACGGATCCGATCACGGGCGGCACCTCCTCTCAATTCTGGGTCTCAGGCGTTGGACTCCTGCGACCGGCCCGGGGGTTGTGCGAGGAAGCGGCATACACCCGAACGAGTGAGTGCCACTTCTCGCAGCACGGCCGTAAGAGTGCTGCAATCCGCTCAACGAGAGGTGGGGCAGTCGGGTTACGCGGTGCTGATTATCCGACTGTTGGTCCGGCGGCGCGGCTATCGCGGAGTCCACGTCAGTCCTCGCGGGTGTGCGGCGTTGGATGCGGGCGGGTGCGGCGGTCGGTGCGCGGTCAGCGGGCGTCGTCCGGCAGCAGCCGGGCCAGGGTGCGTACGGCCCGGTACTGCAGGGTCTTGATGGCGCCCTCGTTCTTCCCCATCACCCGGGCGGTCTCGGCGACCGAGAGGCCCTGGAGGAACCGGAGCGTAACGCACTCCTGCTGCTGGGGGTTGAGCCTTCTCACCGTCTCCAGCAGCGCGGTGTTGGAGAGGGACTCCAGCACCGAGTCCTCGGGGCTGCGTTCCACCTCGTTGGCGTCGAGCATCTCCCCCGTGGTGACCTCCAGCCGGAAGCGGCTGGACTTGAAGTGGTCCGCGACCAGGTTGCGGGCGATGGTCACCAGCCAGGCGCCGAAGTCGCGGCCCTGCCAGGTGAAGGTGCCGATCCGGCGCAGGGCGCGCAGGAAGGTCTCGGACGTGAGGTCCTCGGCCTGGGCCCGGCCGCCGACCCGGTAGTAGATGTAGCGGTAGACGGTGTCCGAGTACTGGTCGTACAGACAACCGAAGGCCTCGGCCTCGCCGTTCTGCGCGCGTTCGACCAGGTCCATCATTCTCCCCGCGTCGCCCTCCGGGCGTTCGGGACGGGTGCGGCCGCCGGCCACGGTGGTGGCGCCGCCGCCCGCTGCCGGGCGGCCGTTCACGGCGGCCGTGCCGCGTCTGCTGCCCACCGCGGGCGAGGCCGCCCCGCCGTCCGTCATGGCGAAGACGGGCGAGGCGGGTCCGGCCAGGGCCAGCGCCGGGCCGGCGAACGGGCCGGCCGCGGGGGCGAAGGTGCTGCGCAGTTGTTCGAGCTGGTCAAGCACCTGCGCTCGCAGCGCAGCCAGGCCTGAGGCGTCAACCCCGACGTGTGGGTACACGGGACTCCCAGAGGCAGAGCTTTCATCACGTACTGTGCGGGACCGTTCACCCGTCACTGGGACGTGTGGGTTCCGGGTTTGCGTCTGAGGAGAATAACGCTTCGTGCAGGGAGCGCTACACCCAGTTGCTTAAATCACCGGATCCGCTCGGTCCGTAACCACTTGACGACTCATCGAGTATCCAGCGGTGGTGTGACTCTGATCGGTAAGTTGCACGAACGGCCTGGTTCTATGGCGTGTTGTGTCGATGTCGTGCTAATGGGACTGGCGGGCCCGGTGCCGGGGTAAGAGACGCGGATTGACCCTCGCCGGGTGCTCGTTCCGAATGGTCAGCCGCAGATGATCAGAGGAACGCCGCGGGTGCGGAGGGAAGCGGCGGGCTCAGAGCCGCCGGCGCCGCTGGAGGGCCGCGGCCGCCGCCGCGCCGCCCGCCACCGCGCCCACGCCGGCCGCGGCCGGGATGCCGACCTTGGCCGCCTTGCGGCCGGTCCGGTAGTCGCGCAGCCGCCAGCCGTGCTTCTGGGCGTGCTTGCGCAGCCGGGAGTCCGGGTTGACCGCGTACGGGTGGCCCACCAGGGACAGCATCGGGATGTCGTTGGCCGAGTCGCTGTACGCCGCGCAGCGGTCCAGGTCCAGCCCCTCGGCGGCGGCCAGGGCCCGTACGGCCTCGGCCTTCGCGGGACCGTGCAGGGGCTCGCCCGCGAGGCGGCCGGTGTAGACGCCGCCCACCGACTCGGCGACCGTGCCCAGCGCGCCCGTCAGCCCCAGCCGGCCGGCGATGATCGTCGCCGTCTCCACGGGGGCCGCGGTGACCAGCCACACCTTCTGCCCGGCGTCCAGATGCGCCTGGGCCAGGGCCCGGGTGCCGGGCCAGATGCGGTCGGCCATGAACTCGTCGTAGATCTCCTCGCCCATCTCCATCAGATCGGAGACGCGGTGGCCCTGGATGATCGACAGCGCGCTGGCCTGCGCGTCCTGCATGTGCTCGGGGTTCTCCGCGCCGGCCATCCGGAAGTACGCCTGCTGCCAGGCGAAGCGGGCCAGATCGCGGGTGCGGAAGAACTTGCGCTTGTACAGGCCGCGGCCGAGGTGGAAGATCGCGGCGCCCTGCATGATCGTGTTGTCCAGGTCGAAGAAGGCCGCGGCCTTCGTGTCGCCCGGGACCGGGAACCGGGGCTCGCCCTGGTCGTCGGAGACCTCCTCGGCCGCCTCCGCCCGTGCGGCTGCCTGCCCGGCCTCGTGCGCCAGCTCCTGGGAGGACTTGCGCGCCGCTTCTGCCGCCGCCTCGCCCGCCAGGACACTCCGGGCGGTGGCGGAGCGCCGGCGTCCGGTGAGGGCGGTGAGCCAACTGAAGGCGGCCATGCCGAGAGCATAACGGTGCAGTGCGGACGATCCGGTGTCGGGCAAGTTACTTCGGGCCCAATGGACCGGCCCCAGTGGCCCGTGGAGGGGTGCCGGGAAGGCCAGAATGGACCCCATGAGTCCCCTGCTGCGCCGCGGTCCCCGCACGAACCCCGCCGACCGGACCGTCACGCTGATCGGCAAGCCCGGCTGCCATCTCTGTGACGAAGCCCGCACCGTGGTCAGTCAGGTGTGCGGGGACCTCGGTGCGTCCTGGGAGGAGAAGGACATCGAGCAGGACGCCGAGCTGCACCGGCTCTACTGGGAGCAGATCCCGGTGGTACTGGTGGACGGTGCCCAGCACACGTTCTGGAGGGTCGACCCGGCGCGGCTGCGGCGGGCACTGGTCGGCTAGGCGCCTTTGCCGGGGTGCGCGGGCGAACGGATCCCGGGGGCTTCGCCCCCGGACCCCTGAGGGCAGGTGGTTGCGTGAGCGGGGCGGTTGCGGAGCGGTGCCGGACGGCGCCGGGGGCGCTCGGGCGGCCGGGGTTCCGGGCCGCCGGGGGCCGGTGGCCGGGCGGGGATGCGGGGGGCGCCTGGGAAGGCGCAGTAGCATCGTGGTCGTTTTGTGTTCGAACGGGGGGCATGTCGCTGTGCGTATGTGCTGAAGAAAGGGTCCGATGGTGCGGTGCGTGACGCCGGTCACTCTGCCCGGGCAAATCGGACACCATCTTTGTGCACGCGTTCACAAAGGCATAGCCTGCTGTCAACACGGCCGCCCTGTGTCCGAGGGCGCCCCGTTGATAGTGCAGTCCATGCGTTCTCGCGCAACCGGCAGGAGCACCGTGGCAACTGGCCGAACTCACCGACCGGCGGCGAGCCGGAGCCGAGGGATTCCCGAGGCCACCGTCGCCCGCCTCCCGCTGTACCTGCGGGCGCTGACCGCGCTCTCCGAGCGCTCGGTCCCCACCGTCTCCTCCGAGGAGCTGGCGGCCGCCGCCGGGGTCAACTCGGCGAAGCTGCGCAAGGACTTCTCGTACCTCGGCTCCTACGGCACCCGCGGCGTCGGCTACGACGTCGAGTACCTCGTCTACCAGATCTCCCGCGAGCTGGGCCTGACCCAGGACTGGCCCGTCGTCATCGTCGGTATCGGTAACCTCGGAGCGGCGCTGGCCAACTACGGAGGGTTCGCCTCCCGCGGTTTCCGGATCGCCGCCCTCATCGACGCCGACCCCGGGATGACCGGCAAGCAGGTCGCGGGGCTGCCGGTGCGGCACTCCGACGAGCTGGAGGACATCATCCGGGACAACGGGGTCTCCATCGGCGTCATCGCCACCCCCGCCGGCGCCGCCCAGCCGGTCTGCGACCGCCTGGTGGAGGCCGGTGTCACCTCCATCCTGAACTTCGCCCCGACCGTGCTGAGCGTGCCGGACGGCGTCGACGTACGGAAGGTGGACCTCTCGATAGAGCTGCAGATCCTCGCCTTCCACGAGCAGCGCAAGTCCGGCGACGAGGGCGCTGCCGCCCCGGTCGGCACCGCGGCGGCGCGCACGGCGGCGGACAAGCATCCGGAGTCCGGACCTGACGGGGACGTCCCCGCCGTGATGCCCGCATGAGTGTCCTGGTCGTCGGTCTGAGCCACCGCAGCGCCCCGGTGAGTCTGCTGGAGCGCGTCTCGCTGAGCCGTGACGCGCAGGCCAAGCTGATCGCGGACGCGCTCGGCGCCGAGCCGGTCGCCGAGGCCGCGCTGCTGGCGACGTGCAACCGGGTCGAGCTGTACGCGGCCGTGGACAAGTTCCACGCCGGGGTGGCCGAGCTGTCCACGCTCCTCGCCCAGCACACGGGCGTGGGGCTGGAGGAGCTCACCCCTTATCTCTATGTGCACTACGAAGACCGGGCCGTGCACCACATGTTCTCCGTGGGCTGCGGGCTGGACTCGATGGTCGTGGGCGAGGGCCAGATCCTCGGCCAGATCAAGGACGCGCTGGGCCTGGCCCAGGAGCTGCACTCCGCCGGGCGGCTGCTGAACGAGCTGTTCCAGCAGGCGCTGCGGGTCGGCAAGCGCGCCCACTCCGAGACGGGCATCGACCGGGCCGGCCAGTCGCTGGTCACGTTCGGTCTGGAGCAGCTGGCCGGCGGGCCGCACGTGCAGTCGTGGGCCGCGGGCAAGCGGGCCCTGGTCATCGGCGCCGGCTCCATGTCGTCGCTGGCCGCGGCCACCCTGGCCCGGGCGGGCGTCACCGAGCTGGTGATCGCCAACCGGACCTTCGCCCGCGCCCGCCATCTCGCCGAGTCGCTGGCCGACGCCGGCAGCGGCGTCACCGTCCGCGCGGTGCCGATCGCCGCCATGGGCGCCGAGCTGGCCGAGGCCGACGTCGCCGTGTCCTGCACCGGCGCCACCGGGCTCGTGCTGACCGCCGAGGCCGTACAGGAGGCGCTGGGCGGGCGTACGGACCGCAGGCTCGCGGTCCTCGACCTCGCCATGCCGCGGGACGTGGACGCCGCCGTGCACCGGCTGCCCGGTGTGCACTTCGTCGACATCGAGACCCTCGCCGAGGCGTCCGCGGACGCCCCCATGGCCGCCGACGTCGACCTGGTGCGCGGAATCGTCTCAGCAGAGGTGGCCGCCTTCGGCGCCGCCCAGCGGGCGGCGACCATCACGCCCACCGTGGTGGCCCTGCGCACCATGGCCGCGGACGTCGTCGAGGCCGAGATGGCCCGGCTGAACGGACGGCTGCCGGAGCTCGACGACCGGGCCCGCGCCGAAATCACCCAGACCGTACGCCGCGTGGTGGACAAGCTCCTCCACGCCCCCACCGTGCGCGTCAAGCAGCTCGCCGGCACCCCCGGCGGCGCCGACTACGCGGACGCGCTCCGCAAACTCTTCGATCTCGACCAGGAGGCGGTCGCGGCCGTCAGCCGGGCCGACGCATCCACTGGGAAGGGGGGCCACGAGTGACGACCGAGGAGTCCACCACCGTGCCCCTGCGCCTCGGAACCAGGCGCAGCAAGCTCGCGATGGCCCAGTCCGGGCTGGTCGCCCGGGCCGTCGAGCAGATCACCGGGCGCCCGGTCGAGCTCGTCGAGATCACCACGTACGGCGACACGTCCCGCGAGCACCTCGCGCAGATCGGCGGTACGGGTGTGTTCGTGACCGCGCTGCGCGACGCGCTGCTCAGCGGTGAGGTCGACTTCGCCGTGCACTCGCTGAAGGACCTGCCGACCAAGCAGCCCGACGACCTGGTGCTGGCCGCCGTGCCGAAGCGCGAGGACCCGCGCGACGTGCTGATCGCCCGCGACGGGCTGACCTTCGCCGAACTCCCCGACGGCGCCCGCGTGGGCACCGGTTCGCCGCGCCGCATGGCGCAGCTGAACGCGTGGGCGAAGTCTCTCCACAAGCGGATCGAGACCGTTCCGATCCGGGGTAATGTCGACACCCGCATCGGCTTCGTACGCGACGGCGAGCTCGACGCGGTGGTCCTGGCGGCCGCCGGGCTGAGCCGGCTGGGCCGTATCGGCGAAGTCACGGAGTTCATCTCCACCGACACCGTCCTGCCCGCCCCCGGCCAGGGGGCACTGGCGGTCGAGTGCGCAGCGTCCCGCGCTGACCTCGCCGCCGCACTCGCCGAGCTCGACGACCCGCACACGCGGGCCGCCGTGACCGCCGAGCGAACCCTGCTCGCCGAGCTGGAGGCCGGCTGCAGCGCGCCCGTGGGCGCGCTCGCCGACCTGCACGCCGACGGGACGGGTTCGACCACTGTTAACGAGCTGCGCCTGCGCGGAGTCGTCGGCACGACCGACGGTTCCACGCTGGTACAGCTGTCCACCACCGGTCCCGTACCGGCGTCGCACGACGCCGCTGTGGCACTCGGCCGCGAGCTCGCAGCCGAGATGCTCGCCAAGGGTGCGGCCGGTCTGATGGGGGAGCGAGCACTTTGAGCCCCATGCCGTCGAACACGTCCAACAACACCGCGAGCCGGTCCGCGCTCGGGCACGTCACCTTTCTCGGTGCCGGACCCGGGGATCCGGGGCTGCTGACGCTGCGCGCCGTGGAGGCGCTGGCCTCCGCCGACGTGCTGGTCGCCGCCGACCCGCAGGTCCTGCCGGTGGTGACGGCGCACGCGAGGCCGGGCGCGGCCACGCCGACGCTTCAGGACGAGACGGCCGATCCGTCGTCAACGCCCGCGCGTGCGGCCCATCTTGTCATGGAGGCCGCGCGCGGCGGCAAGAGGGTCGTCCTGGCCGTCCCGGGTGATCCGGGCCTGGACGGGGGCGCCTCGCAGCTGATGCTGGACTGCGCCGCGGAGGGCATCCTCTTCGAGGTCGTCCCGGGTATCTCCTCGGCCCTCGGCGTGCCCGCGTACGCCGGTGTGCCGCTGCGCGACCCGCAGGGCGGCGACGTGCGGTTCGTGGACGCCCGTACCGCCTCCGGGCAGCTGTGGTGCGAGGTCGGCGCGAGCGACGGCACGGCCGTCGTGTCGACGACCCTGGACGGGGTCGCCGCCGCCGCCAAGGAGCTGGTGTCCGCCGGCCGCAAGCCCGACACCCCGATGTCGGTGACGCTCGCCGGTACGACGACGCGGCAGCGCACGTACAACGCCACCCTCGGCTCGGTCGCCCAGGTGCTGAAGGCCGCGAAGGTGATGCCGTCGCCCGACGGCGGGCAGGCCGTGATAGCCGTGGTCGGTGAGCAGAGCGCGCCGGCCCGTCGCGAGCAGCTGTCCTGGTTCGAGTCGAAGCCGCTGTTCGGCTGGCAGGTGCTCGTGCCGCGGACCAAGGAGCAGGCGGCGTCGCTGAGCGAGCAGCTGCGCTCGTACGGCGCGGTGCCCTCCGAGGTGCCGACGATCGCCGTCGAGCCGCCGCGTACGCCCCAGCAGATGGAGCGCGCGGTCAAGGGCCTGGTCACCGGCCGCTACGAGTGGATCGCCTTCACCTCCGTGAACGCCGTGAAGGCGGTGCGGGAGAAGTTCGAGGAGTACGGGCTCGACGCCCGGGCCTTCGCGGGCATCAAGGTCGCCGCGGTCGGCGAGCAGACCTCGCGGGCGCTGGTGGAGTTCGGCGTCAAGCCCGATCTGATGCCGTCCGGAGAGCAGTCCTCGCACGGGCTGCTGGAGGACTGGCCGCCGTACGACCCGGTCTTCGACCCGATCGACCGCGTCTTCCTGCCGCGCGCCGACATCGCCACCGAGACCCTGGTCGCGGGGCTGAAGGAGCTGGGCTGGGAGGTCGACGACGTCACGGCGTACCGCACCGTGCGCGCCTCGCCGCCGCCGGCCGAGACCCGCGAGGCGATCAAGGGCGGCGGCTTCGACGCGGTCCTGTTCACCTCCTCCTCCACCGTGCGGAACCTCGTCGGAATCGCCGGCAAGCCCCACAACGTCACCGTCATCGCCTGCATCGGCCCGGCCACGGCGAAGACCGCCGAGGAGCACGGGCTGCGCGTGGACGTACTGGCCCCCGAGCCGTCCGTGCACGCCCTGGCGGAGGCCCTCGCGGAGTTCGGCGCGGCCCGCCGCGACGCCGCCCTCGAGGCGGGCCAGACCGTCACCCGGCCCAGCGAGCGCCGGCCCCGGCGCAAGGCCCGGACGGTGTGAGGCCCGCGGGGCTACTGTTGAGGACCTACGTTCGTTGAAGGGAATCCTGTCGTGAGCGGTCTGACCGATGGCCCCGTGATCCGGCCCCGCCGGCTGCGGGGTACGCCGGCGATGCGGCGGATGGTCGCCGAGCACCGGCTGCACCCGGCCGAGCTGATCCTGCCCGCGTTCGTCCGCGAGGGCATCGACGACCCGGTGCCGGTCACCTCGATGCCGGGCGTCGTGCAGCACACGCGCGAGAGCCTGAAGAAGGCCGCGGCCGAGGCCGTCGCCGCGGGCGTCGGCGGCATCATGCTCTACGGCGTGCCGGAGGAGTCCAAGAAGGACGCGGTCGGCACGGCGGGGACCGATCCGGACGGGATCCTGCAGGTCGCGCTGCGGGACGTCCGGGCGGAGGTCGGCGACGACCTCGTCGTGATGTCCGACGTGTGCCTCGACGAGACCACGGACCACGGCCACTGCGGCGTGCTCGACGCGCAGGGGCGGGTCGACAACGACGCCACCCTGGAGCGGTACGCCGAGATGGCCCAGGTGCAGGCGGACGCCGGCGCCCATGTGCTCGGCCCGTCCGGGATGATGGACGGCCAGATCGCCGTCATCCGCGAGGCGCTGGACCAGATCGGGCGCGAGGACGTGGGCGTGCTCGCGTACACCGCGAAGTACGCGTCCGCTTTCTTCGGGCCGTTCCGGGAGGCCGTCGGCTCCTCGCTGAAGGGCGACCGCAAGTCGTACCAGCAGGACCCGGCCAACTTCCGCGAGTCGCTGCGCGAGCTGGAGCTGGACCTCGCCGAGGGCGCGGACATGGTGATGGTCAAGCCCGGTCTGCCCTATCTGGACGTGCTGGCGGCCTACGCGGCCGAGGTCACGGTGCCGCTCGCGGTGTACCAGGTGTCCGGGGAGTACGCGATGGTCGAGGCGGCGGCCGAGAAGGGCTGGATCGACCGCGAGCGGGCGATCCTGGAGAGCCTGACGGCCTTCAAGCGCGCGGGCGCGAACATGGTGCTCTCGTACTGGGCCGTCGAGGCGGCGGGCTGGCTCCGGCGGGACTTCTGACGGCAGGGGTTCACGGGACGTGGTTCGCCGCCCACAGGCGGGCCACGTCCACCGCGTCCGGTTCCTGGAGATACGTCATCGGGAGCCAGCCGGTGAACTCCTCCTGGGGGTCCGTGTCCGGGTAGTACGGCTCGTACTCCTCCTGCAGGGCGAGGAAGACGACCCGGTCCGGGGCCGCGTCGCGCAGGAAGCCGAGGCAGCGCGGGCAGGGCTGGGCGATGCAGTAGATCTCGCAGCCGTCCAGCCGTTCGCTGCCCAGCAGCGCCCGCGCCGCGCGCACCGCCTGCACCTCCGCGTGCACCGAGGCGTCCGTCTGGGCGGCGCTCTCCGCCACCACGCGGCCGTCGCGCGCGACGAGGCACGAGAAGGGCCGGCCGCCCTCCAGCACGCTGCGGTGGGCCAGCGCGACGGTGCGGCGGATCAGCAGGCTGTCGTCCAGCATCCGTCCGGGACCTCCGTGCAGTTACGGGTCTGTGCGTCCAGGGTTAGCCGTAATCGGGTCGGACCGCACCCCGAGGGCGGAGTAGGCTCACCCGGCACAGATGGATGCTTAGGGAAAGCAAAGACAGCGTGGACAGCGTCAAGGACACCGCCGAGCCGGAAGCCGCCGGACCCGACGGCATATCCGGGCGCCGCTGGCGGCGGATGCTCATGGACACCCGGCCGCTGCGGCACACCGCCTACCGCCGGCTGTGGACCAGTTCGGCCGTCACCTCGGTGGGCTCGCAGCTCACCGCCGTCGCGGTGCCGAAGCAGATCTACGACATCACCGGCTCGTCCGCGTGGATCGGTTACGCCAGCCTGGCGGGCCTGATCCCGCTGGTCGTCTTCGGGCTGTGGGGCGGGGCGGTCGCGGACTCCGTGGACCGGCGGAAGCTGATGCTGGTCACCAACGCCGGGATCGCCGTCACCTCGCTGCTGTTCTGGGTGCAGGCCGTGGCCGGTTCGGAGTCGGTGTGGCTGCTCATGGTGCTGCTCGCCCTGCAGCAGTCCTTCTTCGCCATGAACTCGCCCGCCCGGTCCGCCTCCATCGCCCGGCTCATCCCCGCCGAGGAGCTGCCCGCGGCACACGCGCTGGGCTCGACCGTCATGCAGACCGGCGCCATCGCGGGGCCGCTGCTCGCCGGGATGCTGATCCCGGTGCTCGGGCTGGGGCTGCTCTACCTGATCGACGCGGTCGCGCTCACCGTCGCCCTGTGGGCGGTGTGGAAGCTGCCCCCGCTGCCGCCGCTGGGGGACGCCGCGCCGAAGCGCGCGGGGCTGCAGGAGGTGCTGGCCGGGTTCGCGTACGTGGCGGCCAGCACGGTGCTGCTGATGTCGTTCCTCGCCGACATCGTCGCCATGGTCTTCGGGATGCCGCGCGCGCTCTTCCCGCAGCTCGCCGACACGACGTACGCGGGGTGGGGCGAGGGCTTCGCGCTGGGGCTGCTCTTCGCGGCGATCCCCATCGGGGCGGTGGTCGGCGGTCTGCTCTCGGGGACGTTCTCGCGCGCGCGGCGGCACGGGCTGATGGTCACCGGCTCGATCGTGGTGTGGGGCCTGGCGATCGTGGGCTTCGGGCTGTCGCCGAACCTGTGGGTGGCGGCCGGCTTCCTCGCCCTGGCGGGCGTGGCCGACATGGTCTCGGCGGTGTTCCGCGGCGCGATCCTGCAGACGGTGGCGTCCGACGCGATGCGGGGCCGGATGCAGGGGGTGTTCATCGTGGTGGTCGTCGGCGGACCGCGCCTCGCGGACCTGCTCCACGGCACGGCGGGCGAGGCGCTGGGGCCGGGGGCGGCGTCCGCCTGGGGCGGGGTGCTGGTGGTCGTCGCGATGCTCGGCCTCGCGGCGGCGGCGCCCTCGTTCCGGCGGTACCGGGCGGGCTGAGGTCCCTCGCGGTACCGGGCGGCCTGACGCCGCCCGGCGCGCGCGACGGTCAGAGGTCCGCGCAGATTCCGCGGGCCTTGTCGAGGCGCGCCCGCATCTTGTCGCTCCTGGGGTCGAAGGTGACCTGGAGTTCGCGCTGCGCCTGCGCCACGGCCTTGGCGAGCCCCTTGAAGTCCGGGTCGCCGGCCGCCGCCGAGGCGGAGAGCGAGACGGCCGCGGCGAAGCGGTTCACCGCCACATCGCCGGGCGCTCCCTTGGCGCCGAAATCCCCCATGTCGACCTCGTCCAGCGCCCGGCACGCGTCCCTGGCGTCCGCCGCGGCACCCGTCTCACCGCCGCTGAACGCCCAGGCCGCCCCGACGCCCGCGGCGCCGAGCAGCACGCCCACGGCCGCGGCCAGCACCAGGGGGCCGGCGGATCGACGGGCGGGCGGGGGCATGACAGGGGCGGGGGCGGTCTGAGGGACGGCGTACGGGTTCGGAGAGGACATGACGATCAAGATAGCGCGGGCGGGCTCAACTACCGCCGCCGCCCTCGCGCTTGCGGATCACCTGCGGGAACGGATGCGGTTCCGGCGGGGAGTCCGGGCGGTCCGCCCACACGGTCCACACCGCGCCGCACGACGGGCACGGCAGCGACGTACGGCAGACGCGTTTGCCGTCGTCCTCGCGGACGCACAGCAGGAAGTCCCCCACGACGCGCAGCGCCGCCCCGCACGAGGGGCAGGGCGGCGCCGCGTCGGTCACGGCGTCAGAGCCGCTCGGGGGTGCGGATACCCAGCAGGGCCATGCCCTGGTGGAGGGTGCGGGCCGTGAGGTCGATCAGGAAGAGGCGGTTCTCCAGCTGCGCCGGGGTGTCGGCCTTGAGGACCGGGCACTGGTCGTAGAACGTCGTCAGATGCGTCGCCAGCTGGTAGAGGTACGCGGCCAGCTTGTGCGGCTCGTACGACGCGGCGACCTCCGCCAGGACCTCCGCGAACTGGTCCAGGTGCAGACCCAGGGCGCGCTCGGCGGGGGCGAGGGAGAGCTCCGGGTGCGCGGCCGGCTCCGTGCCCTCGGGCGCCTTGCGCAGGATCGACCGGATCCGGGCGTACGCGTACTGCAGGTACACCGACGTGTCGCCGTTCAGCGACACCATCTGGTCCAGGTCGAACTTGTAGTCCCGGGTCGCGGACGTGGAGAGGTCGGCGTACTTCACCGCGCCGATGCCGACGTACCGGCCGTTCTCGGTGATCTCCTGCTCCGTCAGGCCCACCTTCTCGGCCTTCGAGCGCACGACCTCCGTCGCCCGCTCCACCGCCTCGTCCAGCAGGTCCTCCAGCCGCACCGACTTCCCGGCCCGGGTCTTGAACGGCTTGCCGTCCTCGCCCAGCACCGTGCCGAAGGCCAGCTGCACCGCGTGGACGTCGTCGTTCAGCCAGCCCATCCGGCGCGCGGTCTCGAAGACCATCTTGAAGTGCAGCGCCTGCCGCGCGTCCACGACGTACAGCAGGGTGTTGGCCTTCAGGTTGAAGACCCGGTCCCGGATCGCGGAGAGGTCGGTCGCCGCGTAGCCGAAGCCGCCGTCCGACTTCTGCACGATCAGCGGGGTGGGCTTGCCGTCGGGGCCCTTGTACTCGTCGAAGAACACGCACAGCGCGCCCTCGCTCCGTACGCCGACGCCCGACTCCTCGATCAGCTTGCAGGTGTCCTGCAGCATGTCGTTGTAGCCGGACTCGCCGACGATGTCGGGGTCGCGGACCTCCATGTCCAGCTTCTCGAAGACGGAGTAGAAGTAGATCTTCGACTCGTCCACGAACTTCTGCCAGACGGCGAGGGTCTCCGGATCGCCGGCCTGCAGGTCGACGACCTTGCGCCGGGCCCGGGTCTTGAACTCCTCGTCGGAGTCGAACAGGGCCCGGGCGGCCTTGTAGAGCCGGTTGAGGTTCGACATCGCCTCTTCGCCGGACTCCGCGCCGTCCTTGTGGTCCAGCTCGTGCGGGTGCTCGATCAGGTACTGGATGAGCATGCCGAACTGGGTGCCCCAGTCGCCGATGTGGTGCCGCCGGACGACCGTCTCGCCCATGAACTCCAGCAGCTGCACCATCGCGTCGCCGATGACCGCCGACCGGAGGTGGCCGACGTGCATCTCCTTCGCCACGTTCGGCTGGGCGTAGTCGATGACCGTGGTGCCGGCCGCCGCGGCCGTGGGCACGCCGAGCCGGACGTCCGCGTACCGGTCGGCGAGGGTCGCGATGATCGCCTCGTCGGAGAGGGTGATGTTCAGGAAGCCGGGGCCGGAGACCTCGATGTCCTGGATCAGGCCCGCCTTGTCGACGCCCTCGGTGACCTGCGCGGCGAGCTCCCGCGGGTTGCCCTTCAGCTTCTTGGCGAGCGCCAGCATGCCGTTGGCCTGGAAGTCCGCCCGGTCACTTCGGCGCAGCAGCGGGTCGGCGTCGCGTGCCTCCGGCAGAGCGGAGGACAGGGCGGCCGTCAGGCGCTGCTGGACCTTCGTGGACAGGGACGGGACGGATGCCATGGGCTTACTCGCCCTTCCATAGGGAGGTGGTCACGGTATGCCCCTGAAGTATCCCATGCGACAGCAACGACTTTTCTTTGGGAGAATGGCCCCGCGGAGCCGCCGTACGTCCGTCCCAGCGGGATGCTGACCGGTCTCCGCGACGCCGAGAAGGACCAGAGAGGACATAGCTGTGGGTGCTCCCGCCGAGGCCGCCGACTGGGTCTCACGTTTCGCCGACGAGGTCGTGGAAGAGGCGAATCGCCGGAAGCCCGGCAAACCGGTGATCGCGGCCTCCGGGATCAGCCCCTCCGGTCCCGTCCACCTGGGCAACCTGCGCGAGATCATGACACCGCACCTCGTCGCCGACGAGATCAAGCGGCGCGGCATCGACTGCGAGCACATCCTGTCGTGGGACGACTACGACCGCTTCCGCAAGGTCCCGCACGGCGTCCCCGGCGTCGACGAGACGTGGAACGAGCACATCGGCAAGCCGCTGACCGACGTGCCCGACCCGTGCGGCGACGGCACGCACGCCAGCTGGGCCGAGCACTTCAAGGAGCCGCTCGTCGGGGCGCTCGCCGAGATGGGCATCGAGTTCCGCGGCATCAGCCAGACGGAGATGTACACCTCGGGCGCCTACCGCGAGCAGATCCTGTTCGCCATGAAGCACCGGGGTGAGATCGACGCCGTGCTCGCGCAGTACCGGACGAAGCCCAAGCCGAAGAAGCAGGCCCAGAAGCCCCTCGACGAGGCGGAGGTGGCCGCGGCCGAGGGCTCCGGCGCGGCCGACGAGGACGACGGCTCGACGGCGGGTGGCGCGTACTACCCGTACAAGCCGTACTGCACCGCCTGCGACAAGGACTTCACCACCGTCACCTCCTACGACGACGAGTCCACCGAGCTGCACTACACCTGCGGTGCCTGCGGGCACGAGGAGACGGTGCTGCTGAGCGAGTTCAACCGCGGCAAGCTGGTCTGGAAGGTCGACTGGCCGATGCGTTGGGCGTACGAGGGGGTCGTCTTCGAGCCGTCGGGGGTCGACCACTCCTCGCCCGGGTCGTCGTTCCAGGTCGGCGGACAGCTCGTCGGGATCTTCGGCGGCAAGCAGCCGATCGGCCCGATGTACGCGTTCGTCGGCATCAGCGGCATGGCGAAGATGTCGTCGTCGAAGGGCGGCGTGCCCACCCCCGCCGACGCGCTGCAGATCATGGAGCCGGCGCTGCTGCGCTGGATGTACGCGCGCCGGCGGCCGAACCAGTCCTTCAAGGTCGCCTTCGACCAGGAGATCCAGCGGACCTACGACGAGTGGGACAAGCTTGCGGCGAAGGTCGGCGACGGCTCGGCGCTGCCCGGTGACGTGGCGGCGTACGGCCGGGCGTCGGCCACCGCGGCGGGGACGCTGCCGGTGACGCCGCGCCCGCTGCCGTACCGGATGCTCGCGTCGGTGACCGACGTCACCGCCGGGCACGACGACCAGACGCTGCGGATCCTCAGCGAGATCGACCCGTCGGACCCGCTGAAGTCCCTGGACGAGGTGCGGCCGCGGCTGGACAAGGCGGAGCGCTGGATCACCACGCAGGTGCCCGCCGAGGAGCGCACGCTGGTACGCCAGTCGGCCGACACCGACCTGCTGGCGTCGCTGGACGCCACGCAGCGCGAGTCGCTGCGGCTGCTGGTCCAGGGCCTCGACGAGAACTGGTCGCTGGACGGCCTGTCGTCGCTGGTCTACGCCGTGCCGAAGATCCAGGCCGGCCTGGACCCGGAGGCCAAGGCGTCGACGCCGGAGCTGAAGACGGCCCAGCGGTCGTTCTTCGCACTCCTGTACCGCCTGCTGGTCGGCAAGGAGACGGGCCCGCGCCTGCCCACGCTGCTGCTCGCGGTCGGCGCGGACCGGGTGCGGAAGCTGCTCGACGCCTAGCGCTGACACACGAGGCCCCCGGCGCTACGCGCCGGGGGCCTCGTCGTCTGTGGGCGTGGGTGACCGCGAGTCGCGGGTCAGTCCAGGGCCGCGATGCCTGCCTGGGCGAACTTCTCGTCCAGGTCGCCCGACGGGGCGCCCGCGACGCCGATGCCCGCGATCGGGGCGCCGTCCAGCTGGACCGGGGCGCCGCCGCCGAGGAAGAGGGTGCCGGGGATGTCCTTCAGGTTCGGGGCGGACTCCAGGCGCTTGACCAGCTCCGAGGTCGGGGCGTTCCACGACACCGCGGTGAACGCCTTGCGCTCGGCCGACTCGTACGACTGCGGGCCCGCGCCGTCGCCCCGCAGGGTGACGATGGTGTTGCCGTTGCGGTCGACCACGGCCACGGAGACGCGCTGGTTCTCCTTCTTCGCCGCGTCCAGCGCCGCCTGCGCGGCCTCGGTGGCGGCCTCCACCGTGAGGTGGTTGCTGGTGAACGTGTCGGCCTTCGCGACGCTCGCGGCCGCGGCCGGTGCGGTCTGCGGGGCGGCGTTGGCGGAGACGGCGCCGAACGCCGTGCCGGCGAGGGCCGCGGCGGCGACGGTACCGGTCAGGACACGGGCGCGGAGGGACAGCTTCTTCATCGCGGGACTCCTTCTACGGGCTGTACGGGCTGTACGCGGTGGATGGGCCTCGGTGGCCCCTGCGGCGGGCCGTCCACCGGCCTGCCTCATCCAGACTGGGGCCGGATCCGGGCGCCACCGGTCGGCCATCGGGGTACGACCGGGTCAGCCGATCGGTTGATGCGGGGGCCCGGCACCCGGGTGACGATGCTGGAAAGGAAAGGAGCGCGCCGCGATGCCGCACCGCGACCGCCCGTACGGCGGGGCCGCCCCGGACGCCGACGCCCGCTGGTTCCCGGCCGTCCTGCACCTGTGCTTCTACCTGCTGCTCCTCGCGGCCCTCATCCGCTTCACGTACCGGCACGAGGACAGCTGGAAGTTCGGCTGGGTCCTGGGCCTGTGCCTCGCCCTGGCCTTCCTCTACCCGCTGCGCCCGCAGGCCCGCCGCGGCCAGGTGGCGTGGCTGCTCACCATGGCGGCCCTGCTGACGGTCCTCACCCAGCTGGCCCCGAGCTTCGCCTGGTGCGCCATCCCGCTGTTCTACGCCGGTCTGCAGATCCTGCCCGCGCCCTGGGCGATCGCCCTCATCACCGTGCTGACGGGGCTGGTGGTCGAGGCGCAGGTGCGCCTGAGCGAGAAGATCGACGTGGACCTGTTCATCATGCCGCCGGCCGTCGCCGCGCTGGCCACGGCGGTCTTCCTGTACATGCGCCGCCAGGCCGAGACGGAACGCGCCCTGCAGCGCGAGATCGCCGCGGGTGAACGGCGCGAGGGCGTGCTCGCCGAGCGGCAGCGGCTGTCCATGGAGATCCACGACACCCTGGCGCAGGGCTCCTCCAGCCTGCAGATGCTCCTCCAGGCCGCCGACCGCGTCTGGGACACCGACCCCGCCGCCGCCCGCGACCACGTCCGCACCGCCACCGACATCGCCGGCCGCAACCTCACCGAGGCCCGCCGCTTCGTCCACGACCTCGCCCCCGCCGACCTCGCCGAGAGCGGCACCCTCTCCGGCGCGCTGAGCGCGCTGGCGGACCGGGAGCCGGCGGGTCTCGTCGTACGACTGCACGAGGACGGCACACCGCCCGGGCCGCTGCCCGACCGCGTGCAGTCGGCGCTGCTGCGCATCGCGCAGGGCGCGCTGGCGAACGTGCGGGAGCACGCCGGGGCCACGACCGCGCGGCTGACGCTGACGTACCTGGACGACCAGGTGGTGCTGGACGTCGCCGACGACGGCCGCGGCTTCGACCCCGGCGCGGTACACCCCGGCGAGGAGCGCGGGCACGGGCTGGGCGCCATGCGGGCGCGCGTGGCGCAGCTCGGGGGGACGCTGAACGTGGAATCGGCTCCCGGGGAGGGCACAGTGGTGTCAGCGTCGATTCCCCTGGAGCCCCGATGACCGTACGCATCATGCTCTGCGACGACCACGTCGTCGTCCGCGCGGGCCTGCGCGCCCTGCTGGGCAGCGCCGACGGCATAGAGGTCGTCGGCGAGGCCGGCAGCGGCGAGGAGGCCCTCGCCATGGCCGCGAAGCTGCGGCCCGCGGTGGTGCTGATGGACCTGCAGCTCGGCGGTGCGGGCATGGACGGCATCGAGGCGACGCGGCGGCTGGTGGCGCTGGACCCGCCGCCCCGGGTGCTGATCCTCACGACGTACGACACCGACGCCGACATCACCCGCGCCATCGAGGCCGGCGCGACCGGATATCTGCTGAAGGCGGAGCGGCCCGAGGAGCTGTTCGCCGCCATCCACGCGGCGGCGGAGGGGCGTTCGGCGCTGTCGGGGCCCGTCGCGTCGCGGGTGATGACGGCGATGCGGACGCCGTCGGCGACGCTGACCGAGCGGGAGCAGGAGATCCTCGAGCAGCTCGCGCAGGGGCTCGGCAACCGGGCCATCGCCAAGGCGCTGTTCATCTCCGAGGCGACGGTCAAGACCCATCTGGGGCGGATCTACGACAAGCTCGGCGTCGACACGCGTACGGCGGCGGTGACCGTGGCCAAGGAGCGGCGCCTGCTGCGGTGAGCGCGGGTGGTCCGCCGACCGGTGTTCAGAACCGTACGAGCCTGACCCGGCCGCCCACCTCGACGTACCCGTGCGGCTGCGGCGCCGTCAGGAGCTGCGAGCCGCGCCCCTGCGTGATGTTCAGCGCCCGGCCCAGCTCCGCGGTCAGCAGCATGGCCGCGGCGCCGGTCGCCTCGTCCTCGTCGATGCCGTCGCCGCGGCCCGGGAAGCCCCGGGCCCGGATCCGGCCGGCGGCCTCGTCCTGCCACGCCCAGGCGTAGACCCACTCACCGGGCGGCGGCACGTCGAGCGCGTCCACCTCGGCCACCGTGGCGTAACGCCGCAGGGTGCGCGGCGGCGCCCAGTCGGCGGGGGCCTCGATCCAGGTGAACTCGCCGTCGTCGCGCACCCCCACCGGCCCCGCCGGGGTGACGACCTCCGGTACGTCGAGCAGCCAGCCGGCGCCGACGCAGGGGTAACCGGCGAAGGGCAGGCGCGAGGTGGGGGTGTAGATGTCGATGACGCCGCGCTCGGGGTCGTCGACGAACACGGTCTCGCTGTACCCGAGCTTCGCGGCGATCTCCTGCCGCTCCGCGCGGCCCGGGACGCCCGACCCCTCCCGGACGACGCCGAGCTCGTTGCCGTACGCCCCGTCCGGGCCGCAGAAGACGCGCAGCACGTCGTAGTCGGTCACGGCTACATCTGCTCCTCGCGGTGGCGCCGGCGGAACTCGCGTACGTAGGCCAGCAGCGAGCTCTCGCTCAGCGGGCCGCCCGCGGGGCCGGTGACGCCGTGGTGGTCGTGCAGGTAGATGGCGAACTGGCGGGCGGTCGGATAGTCGCCCTTCTCGCCCGTGCAGGCCAGGAACGCGCCGTAGTACGCGTCCTCGATCGGGAGGTCGTCCGGGAGGCTGCCCGTCCGGTCGGCGTAGTCGGCGTCCGCGGTGAGCTCGTCGTACTCGTCGGCCGGTTCGTACGCCGGCTCGGGGGCCGGCGGGGGCTCCACGAACTGCGGGATCGCCGGGCGGTGGCCGTTGACCTGGCCGCCGAGGGTGCGGACGCGGTTGCCGGCGCCCACCGGGACCTGGACGCCGTTCGGGCCGGGGGCGGGCTCGGGCGCGGGCACGGGTATGGATATGGGCTCGGGGGCCGGGGCGGCGGGCACGGGGGTGTACGGCTCGAAGTACTCGGGGGCGGGGGCCGGCGCGGCCACCGCCTGCGGGGCGGACGCCGTCACCTCCACCGGGGCCTCGTGGCGCTCTGGCGCCGGAATCCGGACCAGGGGCGCCGGCACCTTGATCCCCGCCGCCGCCAGCCCCGCGGGGGCGGTCTGCGACAGGGGTACGCCGTAGCGGGCCAGCTTCAGCGGCATCACGGCCTCGACCGGCGCCCGGCGGCGCCAGGCGCGGCCGTAGCGGGCGCGCAGGCGGGCCTTGTAGACCAGGCGGTCCTGTTCGAGGCGGATCACCTCGTCGTACGACCGCAGCTCCCACAGCTTCATCCGGCGCCACAGCTTGAACGTGGAGGGGAAGGCCAGCAGCCAGCGCGAGATGCGCACGCCCTCCATGTACTTGTCGGCCGTGATGTCCGCGATCCGGCCGATCGCGTGCCGCGCCGCCTCCACCGAGACGACGAACAGCACCGGGATGATCGCGTGCATGCCGACGCCCAGCGGGTCCGGCCAGGCCGCGGCGCCGTTGAAGGCGATGGTCGCCGCCGTCAGCAGCCACGCCGTCTGACGCAGCAGCGGGAACGGGATGCGGATCCACGTCAGCAGGAGATCGAGCGCCAGCAGGACGACGATGCCGGCGTCGATGCCGATCGGGAAGAAGACCGCGAACGCGCCGAAGCCCTTGTCCTCGGCCAGCTCCCGCACCGCGGCGTAGGAGCCCGCGAAACCGATCGCCGAGATCACCACCGTGCCCAGCAGCACGATCGTGATGAGGATGCGATGCGTCCGGTTCATCTGGATGGCGGCCACCCGTCGATCCCTCCCAGTCCGCCCTACGCGTTCAACGACCGGGACAGCCTGGCACACGCGAGCGAGATCGTGGAGCCGAATCGAACAGAATATCGAACCAATCGCGGGGGTGTAAGGCGATTGCCCGAATAATCCGTCCGGGGAAACCGCCCTCAGCGCACCGCTACGACGCGACGGGCCACGGCCTCACGCCGTCTCGCCCACCGACTCCAGCACCCGCTTCATCGCCGCCTGCGCACCCTTGGCGATGTCCGCCGCCTTCGGCTCCTTCGCCCCCGCGAAACCCGAACCCTGGTAGTGCACCGTCACCACCACGTTCGCTATCCGGGCGACGACCGTCTGCTGGACGTACGTCTCCTTGCCCTTCACCTGCGTGAAGGAGATCGCCGCCGCCTGGTCGCCGACCTCGGCCAGCTTGTCCGTGACCAGGTTCTTCGCGCCGTCGACGGCCTCCTCGCCCTTCAGTGTCCGGGCGTACGCCTTCTCCGCGCGCTTCTCGCCCGTACCCAGCGACGGGTCGGACTCCAGCCGCTGCAGCGTCACGTCGAGGTACTTGAACTGGTAGCCGTCCAGACCGTGCCAGGCGCAGCCGCCCCGGGCCGAGGTGTCCGAGGACTTCACCGCCGTACCCGTCAGCGGCTTCACCTTCTTCACCAGCTCCTTGACCGTCGCCTCCGGCACCGTCTTGCAGGCGCGCGGCAGCTCGGCGAACTTGGCCGCCTTCACCGTCGGCGAAGGCGACGCCGACGACGGCGACGACGAACCCGAGCCGTCCTCCTTCTCGCCCAGCAGGCTGGAACAGCCCGTGGCGGCGAGCAGCAGCACGGGCAGAGCCAGCCCGGCGGTCAGTGCGCGGGCAGTACGAGGGGCAGAACGCTGCATGATCCTTCGCTAACGTGTTTGGGAGCGTGCGATCAGCGAGCGTACCGCGACCCCGGACCCCCGCGGGGGCCTTCAGTCCGTAAAGCGCTCCGCCAGCTTCCCGGCCAGCTCCTGGGTCCTTTGCTGCAGCTCAGCGGCGTCCGGAAGGGTCGACGGATCCGTCAGGGACTGCCCGTATTCGACCGTCACCACCACGTTCGCCGTGCGGAAAATCACGGTCACGTCCCGTCGTACGCCCGAGTCCGGCGACTGGACCACCTCGTCCAGGAACGCCTCGTCTCCCGGCTCCTCCAGCCGCCGCGGAGCCGCCGGCGCCGGATCGCCCTCCGTCGGCGCACCCGTCGCGGACGCGCCCGCCGACGCCGAACCACTCGGCGTCGCACCGGGGTGCGGCGGGCCCTGCCCGGTCGCCGACGAGACGCCGTGCTCCTGCGCCTTGCGCGCGAAGACCTGCGTGGCGCGGGTGTCGTCGCTGACGGCCGGGTCGTAGCTGACCACCCGCTCGAAGTCGATACGGAGCCGGAAGTCGCCGTCCACCGACGTCCGCTCCCACGAGCAGCCCACCCGGCGGTCCGTGTCGAAGGTCAGCGCCGGCTTCCCGCCGAGGAGCACCTCCTCGCGGGCCTTGCCCGACGCGTTGTCCTTGCTCTCCGACTTCCCGTCGTCCGGCACCGGCAGCAGCGCCAGCAGCGTGCTCCGCTCCACGGCCGTACACGGCTCGGGCAGCGAGCGGTACTTGCCGGCCGGAGCCGGTGACGGCGAACCCGACGCGCTGTCCGACTTCGCGTCCGTGCCCGGGTCGTCGCCACCGGAGTCCGTGCAGCCGCTCAGGGCGAACACGAGAGCGGCCGCGGCCGCGGCCCCCGCCACACCTGCCCGTCGCTGCACGAACCGGCTCCCTTCCCTCGTCGCTTGCCTTGCCGCCGCGAAATCATGTTGCCGCTCGCGGGCGGTCGGTGACCACAATGTTTATCGCACGTGTCGCCGCTCCCGCCGTCCGGGTAACCGGCCTGTGTCGATCGGTCGGCTTATTTCCGTTCCGTACCTTTCCATTTCTTTCGCTCTGTTTTCCTGGGGGACCCATGTCGTACACCGAACTTCCCGGCGCGAAGGTGCCCATCCGCATGTGGACCGACCCGTCCACGGTCGAGGACGGCGCCCTCCGCCAGCTCCAGAACACCGCCACCCTCCCGTGGATCAAGGGCCTCGCCGTCATGCCCGACGTCCACTACGGCAAGGGCGCGACCGTCGGCTCGGTCATCGCCATGCAGGGCGCGGTCTGCCCGGCGGCGGTGGGCGTCGACATCGGCTGCGGGATGAGCGCGGTGAAGACGTCGCTGACGGTGAACGACCTGCCGGGCGACCTCTCGCGGCTGCGGTCGCGGATCGAGCAGGCGATCCCGGTGGGGCGGGGGATGCACGCGGATCCGGTGGACCCGGGTTCGCTGTACGGGCTGCCCGCGGCGGGGTGGGACGGCTTCTGGGAGGGCTTCGACGGCCTCGCGGAGGCGGTGAAGCCGCGGCGGGAGCGGGCCGGGCAGCAGATGGGGACGCTGGGCGGGGGGAATCACTTCGTCGAGCTCACTTTCGACGAATCGGGCTCGATCTGGCTCATGCTCCACTCCGGGTCCCGGAACATCGGCAAGGAACTGGCCGAGTTCCACATCGGCGTGGCGCAGAGGCTGCCGCACAACCAGGGGCTGGTGGACCGCGACCTCGCGGTCTTCGTCTCCGACACCCCGCAGATGGCGGCGTACCGCCGCGACCTGTTCTGGGCGCAGGACTACGCCAAGCGCAACCGCGCGGTGATGATGGCGCTGCTGCAGGACGTGGTCCGCAAGGAGTTCAAGAAGGCCAAGCCCACGTTCGACCAGGTCATCTCCTGCCACCACAACTACGTGGCGGAGGAGCGGTACGAGGGTGTGGACCTGCTGGTCACCCGCAAGGGCGCGATCCGGGCGGGCTCCGGCGAGTTCGGCATCATCCCCGGCTCGATGGGCACGGGCTCGTACATCGTGAAGGGCCTCGGCAGTGCGGCCTCGTTCAACTCCGCGTCGCACGGCGCGGGCCGGCGGATGAGCCGCACCGCCGCGAAGCGCCGCTACTCGGCGAAGGACCTCGAGGAGCAGACGCGGGGCGTGGAGTGCCGCAAGGACGCCGGCGTGGTGGACGAGATCCCGGCCGCGTACAAGCCGATCGAGCAGGTCATCGAGCAGCAGCGGGACCTCGTGGAGGTCGTGGCGAAGCTCAAGCAGGTGGTGTGCGTGAAGGGCTGAGACGGTGAGGGGCGGTCCGGCCCGCCCCTCCTGTCAAGGCCCGGGCCCGGCAGTCCGCGGCGGCTCTCGATGCCGGCCGCTGCCCTGGGGGACGGGCGCGGTGCGCCCGAGGGCGTCAGCTTTCGCGGTGGACCTTGTGGTTGGCGGCCTGGGCTCGGGGGCGGACTACCAGGAGGTCGATGTTGACGTGGGAGGGGCGGGTGATCGCCCAGGTGATCGTGTCGGCGACGTCGTCCGCCGTGAGGGGGGATCGGACGCCCGCGTAGACCGCTTCCGCCTTCGACTCGTCGCCCCGCATGCGGGTGAGCGCGAAGCCCTCCGTCTTCACCATGCCGGGGGCGATCTCGATGACCCGGATCGGCTCGCCGACCAGTTCGAGGCGGAGGGTGGCCGCGATGGTGTGGGCGGCGTGCTTCGCCGCGACGTAGCCGCCGCCTCCCTCGTACGCCGCGTGGCCGGCGGTGGACGTGAGGATCAGCACCGTGCCGTCGCCCGAGGCGCGCAGCGCGGGGAGCAGGGCCTGGGTCATGTGCAGCACGCCGAGGACGTTCACCTCGTACATCGCGCGCCAGTCCGCCGGGTCGCCCTCGGCTACCGGCTCCGTGCCCAGGGCGCCGCCGGCGTTGTTGATCAGTACGTCGACGGAGGGGTAGCGGTCGAGGGACGCGGCGAAGGCGTCGACGGCGGCGCGGTCGGTGACGTCGAGGGCGTACGCCTCGGCCCGGTGGCCGGCGGCCGTGAGCTCGGCGGCGAGCGTCTCGACGCGGTCCTTGCGGCGGGCGGTGAGGACGACGCGGTAGCCGGCCTCGGCGAGCTGCCGGGCGGTGGCGGCGCCGATGCCGCTGCTGGCTCCGGTGACTACGGCGGTACGGTCGGCGGCGCTCATCGCGGTGCTCCTCGGGTCGGACAGGTCGGGCAGGTCGGGCAGGTCGGGCGGGGCCGGACAGGGTCGCGGCGTCGGAATCAGAATAGATCGCCCGTACGGTCGGCCGTTCCGTACGGTCGGTCGCGCGTTCGGTTCACCCGGGCGTAACAGAGGCCCTGCACACTCCGGCGTATGGAGATCGTGGAAGTCCCCTGGTCGGACGAGGACGCCGGGCGCCTGCGCACGGCCCAGCGGGCCGAGATCGCGGCGGTGTACGGGACGCCGGACAGCGAGCCGGGGACGGCGCCGTCGGCGGAGGACATCGCCGTGTTCGTCGTGGCCCGCACCGGCGCTGGGGAGGCCGTGGGGTGCGGCGGCCTGCGTGACCTGGGCGGAGGCGTCGGCGAGGTGAAGCGGATGTACGTGGATCCCGCGGCCCGCGGATCGGGGGCGGCGGGGCTGGTGCTGGCGGCGCTGGAGGACTGGGCGCGGGCGCGGGGGTGGTCGCGGCTGCGGCTGGAGACGGGTGACCGGCAGCCGGCGGCCGAGCGCTTCTACACGCGGTCCGGGTACGCGCGCATCCCGAACTTCGGGGCGTACGAGGGGGTCGCGGCGTCCCGGTGCTTCGAGCGGGTGCTGTGACCGGGCGTCAGCCGCGGGGGGCGTACATGATGACCCCGACGCCGGCCAGGCAGATCAGCGCGCCGGTGACGTCGAAGCGGTCCGGGCGGTAGCCGTCGGCGACCATCCCCCAGGCGAGGGAGCCGGCGACGAACACACCGCCGTACGCGGCGAGGATGCGGCCGAAGTCCGCGTCGGGCTGGAGGGTGGCGACGAAGCCGTACGCACCGAGGGCGAGGACGCCTGCCCCGATCCACAGCCAGCCGCGGTGCTCGCGCACGCCCTGCCAGATCAGCCACGCGCCGCCGATCTCCAGGAGAGCGGCGGCGAGGAAGAGGGCGACGGACCGGGCGACTGTCATAGGCGCAGGTTAGGTGAGCCGGTGCTCGCGGACCCCACCGGCGCATCCGGGTGAGGCGGGCGGTTACGCCCGGCGCTCGCCCGTCCAGTCGCGCAGGGCCTGCTCGACCTCGGCGTCGGTGGGGTCGTCCGAGGCCCAGGCGATGTATCCGTCGGGGCGGACGAGCCGGACCGGGCCGGTGCCGCCCTGCTCGGTGACTCGGCCGGTGCCGCCCTGCTCGGCGACCCGGACCAGCCGGTCCTCGCGGCCCTCGGCGCTGCCCCGCCCGCCGACGAGGACGAACCTGCCCGCGCGCAGCGCCTCGTACAGCCGCCGCCCGTCGGTCAGTTCGACGTCGGCGGCCCGGTGCCCGGCGAGCCTGTGGGCGCCGTGGGGCGCCGGGTAGGTGTAGCCGATGCCGGAGATCTGGCCCAGCGCCTTGGCCCGGGCGCGGTGGGAGCGGCCGAGGGCGGTGGCGGCGACCGTGCGGACGCCGCGCAGCAGGGCGCCCTGGGCGCGGGCGAGGCGGACGATGGCGCCGCTGCTGCGCAGCACGGCCTTGCCGACGGGGTGGCGCTCGGTCTGGTAGGTGTCGAGGAGGGAGCTGGGGGCCCAGCCGTTCAGCACCGCGGCGAGCTTCCAGCCGAGGTTGGCGGCGTCCTGCATACCGGTGTTCATGCCCTGGCCGCCCGCGGGGGAGTGGACGTGGGCGGCGTCGCCGGCCAGGAAGACGCGGCCCTGGCGGTAGGCGGGGGCCTGGCGTTCGTCGCTGTGGAAGCGGGAGAGCCAGCGGGGGTCGTGCATGCCGAAGTCCGTGCCGAGGGCGCGGCGGGTGACGTCCCTGACCTCGTCGAGGTCGATGGGGGTGTCGTCCGGGACCTCGTGGTTGCGGTTCCAGCCCATGACCCGGTACCAGCCGTCGCCGAACGAGGCGATCATCGCGAAGCAGTCGCCGTTGCCGTCGACGGTGAGGACGCCGTCGGGCTTCTCGGCGAGGCGGACGTCGGCGAGGAAGAGGGACTTGATGACGGAGACGCCGGGGAAGGGCAGGCCGAGGGCCTGGCGTACGGCGCTGCGGTGGCCGTCCGTGCCGACGACGTAGGCGGCCCGGCGGGTGTCGCCGCCGGCGAGCCGGACCTCGACGCCGTCGCCGTCCTGGGTGAGGCCGGTGACCTCCGCCCCGTACTCGAACGTCACGCCCAGTTCGCGGGCGCGGGCCTCGACGGCGCGCTCCACGTTGTACTGCGGGGTGATGAGCAGGTACGGGAAGCGGCTGGGGAGGGTGCCGAGGTCGAGGGAGAGGTGGCCGAAGAGCTGGAGGCCGGTGATGGTGCCGCCGGTGGCGATGAGGTCGTCGGCGAGGCCTCGGGCGTCGAGCTGCTCCAGGGTGCGGGCGTGGACGCCGAAGGCGCGGGAGAGGTTGCTGATCTCGTGGGGGCGGCGTTCGAGGACGGTGACCTCGATGCCCGCCGCGGCGAGGTCGCCGGCGAGGAGGAGCCCGGTGGGGCCGGAGCCGACGACGACGGCGTTGCGCGGGGTGGTGCGGGGCTGGGCAGTCATGGCCGCCTCCTGGGGTGCGGACTGTCAACGTCTGTGGGCCAACGCTCGTTGGCAAACGTATCCGCGCCCCGGAAAGATGTCAACGGTTGTTGGCCAACGGGTGTATGCCAACCGTTGTTGTCCTATGCTCTCCCCATGACCGACAGCCGCGCCCGGCGCTCCGACGCCACCCGGGCCAAGATCCTGGCCGCCGCCCGTGAGCGGTTCGCCGCCGACGGCTACGAGCGGGCCACCATCCGCGCCATCGCCAGGGACGCGGCGATCGACCCCTCGATGGTCATGCGCTACTACGGCAGCAAGGAGGGCCTCTTCGCCGCCGCCTCGGAGTTCGATCTGAGGCTCCCCGATCTCACCGCCGTACCCCGCGACGAGGTCGGCCGTGTGCTCGTCGAGCACTTCGTCGGCCGCTGGGAGAGCGACGAGGTCCTCACCGCCCTGCTGCGCGCCGCCGTCACCAACACCGCCGCCTCCGAGCGGATGCAGGCGATCTTCCGCGAGCAGCTCGGCCCGGTCATCGCGGCCGTCGCCCCCGATCCCCGCGAGGCCGGCGCCCGCGCCGCGCTGGTCGCCTCGCAGATCCTCGGGATGGCGCTGACCCGGTACGTGCTGGGGTTCGGCCCGGCGGTGGAGATGGACCGGCAGGAGCTCACCCGGTGGCTGACCCCCACGGTCCAGCGCTATCTGACCGCCGGCTGACTAGGGCCTGTCTTCAAACTCAACCAACTGGTTTCCACTGCTCCGCGGTCCTGGCGCGGTGAATTGCTTGAGTAGCACTTTCGAG
>NZ_JBFAXR010000087.1:0-35890 GCF_040680895.1 Streptomyces sp. NPDC051940
TCTCGACGTCGCCCTCGGCGGGGCTCCGCCCCCGGGCCCCCTTTGCGGGCTGCGCCCGCGTCGCGCCTGCGGCGCTCGTCCTCAAACGCCGGACGGGCTGGTGTTGCGGGCGGCTGGTGTTGCGTCCGACACCGTCCAACACCGCGCACCGTCCTACACCGCGCACCGTCCTACACCGTGCTACATCGTGCACCGTCCAACACCGTGCACCGTCCAACACCGTGGCCCGTCGCTGTGTCCTGGTGGTCGGATTCCTGGGTGGGTACGACGAAGGGGCCCCGGGGGGTGAACCCCAAGGCCCCTTCCGTGTTCGCTGTGCGGAGGTGTCACCCGCCCCGACCGGGGTCCGGGGGCGGAGCCCCCGGGAAGGGTGTGGGCCTCGGCGGAGCGGCTAGCGCTCCACCTCGCCGGCGATGAACTTCTCGACGTTCTCGCGGGCCTGGTCGTCGAAGTACTGCACCGGCGGGGACTTCATGAAGTACGAGGACGCGGAGAGGATCGGGCCGCCGATGCCCCGGTCCTTGGCGATCTTCGCGGCGCGCAGGGCGTCGATGATGATGCCGGCCGAGTTCGGGGAGTCCCAGACCTCGAGCTTGTACTCCAGGTTCAGCGGGACCTCGCCGAAGGCGCGGCCCTCGAGGCGCACGTACGCCCACTTGCGGTCGTCCAGCCAGGCCACGTAGTCCGACGGACCGATGTGGACGTTCTTCTCGCCCAGGTCGCGGTCGGGGATCTGGGAGGTGACGGCCTGCGTCTTGGAGATCTTCTTCGACTCGAGGCGGTCGCGCTCGAGCATGTTCTTGAAGTCCATGTTGCCGCCGACGTTGAGCTGCATCGTGCGCTCGAGGCGGACACCGCGGTCCTCGAAGAGCTTCGCCATCACACGGTGCGTGATGGTGGCGCCCACCTGGGACTTGATGTCGTCACCGACGATCGGCACACCGGCCTCGGTGAACTTGTCCGCCCACTCCTTCGTACCGGCGATGAAGACCGGGAGGGCGTTGACGAAGGCGACCTTGGCGTCGATGGCGCACTGGGCGTAGTACTTCGCGGCGTCCTCGGAACCGACCGGCAGGTAGCAGATCAGGACGTCGGCCTTGGTGTCCTTGAGGACCTGGACGACGTCGACCGGCTCGGCGTCGGACTCCTCGATGGTCAGGCGGTAGTACTTGCCGAGGCCGTCCAGGGTGTGGCCGCGCTGCACGGTCACGCCGGAGTTGGGCACATCGCAGATCTTGATGGTGTTGTTCTCGCTGGCGCCGATGGCGTCCGCGAGGTCCAGGCCGACCTTCTTGGCGTCGACGTCGAACGCGGCGACGAACTCGATGTCCTTGACGTGGTACTCGCCGAACTGGACGTGCATCAGACCCGGGACGCTCGACGCCGGGTCGGCGTCCTTGTAGTACTCGACGCCCTGCACCAGAGACGCGGCGCAGTTGCCCACGCCGACGATGGCTACGCGAACCGAACCCATTAGACGGTTGCTCCCTGTGTTTCGGAAATCAGGACCTGCGGACTGCAAGGCCCTCAGCTGGATGTGTCGTCGGACGGATCCGGCCGGGTACCACCCCGGTCCCGGGGCAGGCCGCCCGTCTCATGTGACTCTGTACCTGCGCTGTCGTCGGGGTCGGACCGGCGCTGGTCCTTCCCCGCGCGTTCGCTCTCGATCAACTCGGTGAGCCAGCGGACCTCGCGTTCCACCGACTCCATACCGTGGCGCTGCAGCTCGAGCGTGTAGTCGTCGAACCGCTCACGGGTGCGGGCGAGCGACGTCCGCATCTTCTCGAGGCGCTCCTCGAGCCGGCTGCGCCGTCCCTCGAGCACACGCACCCGCACATCGCGGGAGGTCTGGCCGAAGAAGGCGAAGCGCATGGTGAAGTGCTCGTCCTCCCAGCTGTCCGGGCCGGTCTGGGCGAGCAGCTCCTCGAAGTGCTCCTTGCCCTCGGCCGTCAGCCGGTAGACGATCTTGGCGCGGCGGCCGGCCAGCGTCGCGGCGAGTGCGTCGTCCGCGGCGTTTCCCGGTTCCTCCGTCAACCATCCCTGGCCGACCAGCGTCTTCAGGCAGGGATAGAGACTGCCGTAGCTGAACGCGCGGAAGACCCCGAGTGAGGTGTTGAGCCGCTTGCGCAGCTCGTAACCGTGCATCGGGGACTCGCGGAGCAGGCCGAGGACGGCGAACTCGAGGATGCCGGAGCGTCGGCTCATCGCTGTCCTCCTTCCTCGTCCGTCTCCGTGGTCCGCGACCACTATGGCAGTCCGATGTATCGACTCGATACATCCAGACGATAGAACGGCCTTCCGGAGCCAGCAAGAGGGACCGCTGTGAACGGCGTCACATCGGCGAAGTCACCCGCAGCGTTGTGCCGGTTTTGCTCCGATAGCAGGGGAGTTAAGGGTTTGGCCGGTGCGTACTCTGGTCGGCAATGCATGCCACTGGGAACCAAGAGCCTGATGGGGACGTCCTCGTCCTCGGTACAGTGCGGCTGGTTGCCTTCGGCCCGGCCGCGCTTCGGGGGGACCGGCTGACAGCAACCGCCTTTAGGCGAGGCACCGACCTGTCCTAGGAGTAGTCCTTCCATGAGCGAGCACCGTCGCAAGCCGCCGAACGGCGGACGCGCTGGAGGCGGAGGCCGCCGCCGCGCCCCCTCGGGCGGCGCCGGCGGGGGCTATGGCGCCCCCGCAGCGGGTGGTGAGTACGGCGGCCGCGCCGCGGCGCGCCGTGCAGCAGGCGGCGCCGGCGGTGGCCGGCGCCGGGCAGCGGGCGGCGGTGATTACGCCGGGAGCCGCTCGGGTGGCTACGGCGGTGGTGGCGGGCGCCGCGGCGGCGGGGACGCCGGCGGGTACGGCGACGACGACTACGGTCCGTCGCGCCGTCGGCGGTCCGCGCCGCCGGCCAAGAAGCGGTTCGTCGACTACCCGCGCTCGGACAAGGATGGTCTGAAGCGCTGGATGCCGTCCTGGAAACAGGTCATGGCCATGTGCGTGCTGGGCGCCGGCCTGCTCGTCGGCCTGACGGCCATAGGCCTCATGCTCGTGAGCGTGCCGAAGGTCGCTGATGCCGCACAGGCGCAGAGCAACGTCTACTACTGGGCCGACGGTACCCAGATGGTGTCCTCGGGTGCCGGTTACAGCCGGACCGAAGTCGGCATCGGCGAGATCTCCAAGAACATGCAGAACGCGGTGATCTCCGCGGAGAACGCGTCGTTCTACGAGGACTCCGGCATCGACCCCAAGGGGATCGCGCGTGCCGTGTTCAACATGGCGCGCGGCCAGCAGACCCAGTCGGGTTCCACGATCACCCAGCAGTACGTGAAGAACGCCAAGCTGCAGGACTCGACCCAGAGCGTCTCCCGCAAGGTGAAGGAGATCTTCATCTCGATAAAGGTGGGCGCCTCCGTCAGCAAGGACGACATTCTCGCCGGCTACCTCAACACCGCGTACTACGGCCGTCAGGCGTACGGCATCCAGGCCGCCGCCCAGACGTACTTCGGGGTGGACGCCGACGCCCTCGACCCGTCGCAGGCCGCGTTCCTCGCCACGATGCTCAACGGCCCCGACCGATACGACCCGGCCGGCGGCCAGTACACCAGCGCCGCGGACAACACCGAGCGCCTCAAGGACCGCTGGTCGTGGATCCTGGACCGGATGACCAAGGTCGAGATCAAGGGCAAGACCCCGCTGAGCCTGGCTGAGCGAGGCAAGTACACCGAGCTCCCTAAGATCAAGCCGTCCCGAGTCGGCAAGAGCATGGACGGGCAGATCGGCTATCTGGTCGACGCCGCCAACGCGTACGTCCTGGAGAAGACCGGCCTCGACAAGGCGGAGTTCGACCTCGGCGGCTACCAGATCTACACGACCTTCGACAGGAAGAAGGTCGACGAGCTGGCGAAGGCGGTCAAGGAGACCCGCAAGGCCCGCCTGGACGAGAAGCACCGCACCAACGACAAATATCTGCAGATCGGCGGCGCCTCCGTGAACCCCGCCAATGGTGAGGTGGTCGCCATGTACGGCGGTCCCGGCCAGCAGACGGGTCAGTACGTCAGCTCGGCGCGTGCCAGCGGTGTCCCCGTCGGCTCGACGTGGAAGCCGTTCGACCTCGCGGCGGCGATGGAGTACGGCACGTACGACTCCGACAGCGAGGGCATCTCGCCCGACAGCAAGTACAAGGCCAACAACGCGCAGACGATCGTCGACCACGACGGCACCCTGGTGAAGGGCGACGACGGCAAGCCGTTCCGCCAGGAGAACGAGGGCGGTTCGAGCTACGGCGTCGTCCCGCTGACCACGGCGATGGAGAAGTCCATCAACAGTCCGTTCGTCCAGCTCGGCTGGGATGTCGGCTACAAGAACGTCAAGAAGATCGCCAAGGACTCCGGTATCCCCGAAGGCCGTATGGACAAGGAGAACGCGTCCTTCTACATCGGCACCTCGACGCCTCACACCATCCAGATGGCCGGTGCCTACGCCACCTTCGCCAACGGTGGCGTCCATGAGGAGACGCACACCGTGCGTAAGGTGAAGAGGCAGGGCGTGGACCTCCCCAGCTTTCCCGAGCCGAAGCCGACGGAGGCGATGAGCGAGAACGTCGCCAACAACCTCACCAAGGTGCTGCAGGGCGTGATCGACAAGCCCACCGGTACGGCGTACACCAAGACGCAGCAGTTTGGCTGGAACCGGCCCGCAGCCGGCAAGACGGGTACCACCGACAGCAACGCGTCCGCGTGGTTCGTCGGTTACACCCCGCAGCTGTCCACGGCGATCACCTTCTACCGTCCGATCAACGACGCGGTGATCGACAAGGAGACGGGCAAGGCCGTCTCTGGCCAGGACCTGACCGGCAAGCCCATGGACAAGAAGGTCATCCGCGACCAGGCGACCAAGGAGTTCCCCTCCCTGCTGTCCATGAACGGCGTCGCGGGCCTCACCTCCGTCCACGGTGGTGACCTGCCGACCGAGGTCTGGACCCGTTATATGACGGCGGCGCTCAAGGGCAAGCCGGCGAAGGAGTTCCCCGCGGCCGAGCCGATCGACAACAAGGTCTTCGGCCCCAGCGCCTCCCCGTCCCCGACGCCCTCCAAGACGGAGAGCACCCCGCCCGGCCAGAGCACCGACAAGCCCAAGCCCGGCAACAAGCCGACGGAGTCCTGCGACCCGATGGACCCCACCTGCTGGGGTACCACCACCGACGGCGGCACCACCACCGACGGCGGGACGACCACCGACGGCGGGACGACATGGGGCGGTACGACGACCGGCGGCACCAGTCCGTCGCCATCCCCATCGCCGTCCACCACGGATTCCACCAACGGCAACGGCGGCAACAACAGAGGGCTGCTGGGCGGTTGACGCCTGCGTAAGACCGAGGCCGGACCGGCCCCCGCGGACATCGCGTCCGCGGGGGCCGGGTCGTATCGGCGTACTGGCAGGATGGCTCCATGACGAGCGTGCGAGACGACTTCGGCCGGGAGCCCGCACCCCGCACGGGGGGCGGGGCCGACGAGCTGCCGTTGGTGCGGCCCACCACGCAGGACGAGGTCGCGGCGCGCGGCAGTGAGCTGATCGGCGGGCCGTCCGGCAGATACGCGCTGGTCGGCGGGCAGTGGTGGACGCCGGTGCGGATCGTGGCGCTGGTCGCGATCGGGATGTTCGCGCTGGGGATGGCGCAGAAGTTCCCCTGTTACGACGGGGGGTGGTTCGGCGGCGCGAACGCCCAGTACACGCATCTGTGCTACTCCGACATCCCGCACCTGTTCCAGGGGCGCGGCTTCGCCGACGATCTGGTGCCGTACTTCGACGAGATCCCGGGCAACGTCTCCGGCGGGATGGACTATCTGGAGTACCCGGTGCTCACTGGGCTCTTCATGGAGGTCGCCTCCTGGCTCACCCCGGGCGGCTCGGACCTGGTGGACCGCGAGCAGGTCTACTGGCTGGTCAACGCCGGGATGCTGATGGTGTGCGCCGTCGCGCTCGTGGTGTGCGTGGCCCGCACCCACCGGCGCCGCCCCTGGGACGGGCTGCTGGTGGCGCTCGCGCCGGCGCTGGCGCTGACGGCCACGATCAACTGGGACCTGCTGGCCGTGGCGCTGACCGCTGCGTCGATGATGATGTGGTCGCGCAGCCGGCCGCTGGCGGCGGGTGTGCTGCTGGGGCTGGCGACGGCGGCGAAGCTGTATCCGTTCCTGCTGCTGGGGCCGCTGTTCGTGCTGTGCTGGCGGGCCGGGCGGTGGCGCGCGTTCTTCACGACGCTGGGAGGCGCGGTCGGAGCGTGGCTGGCGGTGAACCTGCCGGTGATGTACTTCGCCTGGGACGGGTGGGTGAAGTTCTACTCGTTCAGCCGCGAGCGCGGTATCGACTACGGCTCCTTCTGGCTGGTCCTCTCCCAGCGCTGGGACCAGAGCATCGAGACGTCCGTGGTCAACACGGTGTCCGCCCTGCTGGCGGCGGCGCTGATGCTGGGCGTCGCGGCCCTCGCGCTGACCGCCCCGCGCCGGCCGCGCTACGCGCAGCTGGCGTTCCTGGTGGTGGCCGTCTTCATCCTCACCAACAAGGTCTACTCCCCGCAGTACGTCCTGTGGCTCATCCCGCTCGCCGCGCTGGCCCGCCCGCGCTGGCGGGACTTCCTGATCTGGCAGGCGTGCGAGGTCGCGTACTTCGCCGGCATCTGGCTGTACCTGGCGAACACCACGGGCGGTGAGAACCCGGGCGGCATCCCGGCGGAGAAGTACCACTGGGCGGTCGCCGTCCATCTGCTGGGGACGCTGTACCTGTGCGCGATGGTCGTACGGGACATCCTGCAGCCGGAGCGCGATCCGGTGCGCGCGGCCGGGGACGACGACCCCGGCGGGGGCGTGCTGGACCGGGCGCCGGACGCGTTCGTCCTGGGACACGCGGCGCACGCCAAGCACGCCGCCCGCTTCGAGGGGCAGCCGGGTCCGCCGGTCGCGTGGGGTGCGGCACCCGGGGAGGCGTGGGCCGCGCCGGACGGCGGGAACTAGCTCACAGCAGGCCCACCGCGGTGTCGACGGCCGCGCCGACGTCGCCGTCCGGCGGGTAGAGCAGCGAGCGGCCCACGACCAGTCCGCGCACCGTGGGCAGGGCGAGGGCCTTGCGCCAGCCGGCGAAGGTGGCGTCCTGGTCGGCGCTGACCTCGCCGCCCAGCACCACGGCGGGCAGGGTGGAGGTCTCCATGGCCTCGGCCATGTCGTCGGGGTCCGCCGTGACCGGCACCTTCAGCCAGGTGTACGCGGAGGTGCCGCCCAGGCCGGAGGCGATGGCGAGGGAGGTGGCGACGGCCCGCGCGCCGAGATCATTGCGTATCCGGCCGTCCCGGCGGTGGGAGAGGAACGGCTCGACGAACACCGGCACACGGCGCTCGGCCAGCTCGTCGACGGCGCGGGCCGCGGCGTGCAGCGTGGCCAGCGAGCCGCTGTCGTCGTATCCGATACGCAGCAGCAGCTTGCCGCCGTCGAAGCGCATCCGGGTGATGTCCTGCGGCCGGTAGCCGGTGAAGCGGTCGTCGAGCTCGAACGACGCGCCGGCCAGGCCGCCGCGGTTCATCGAGCAGAGCACGACCTTGTCGTCCAGGACGCCCAGGAGCAGCAGGTCCTCGAGGATGTCGGCGGTGCCGAGGACGCCGTCCACGCCGGGCCGGGACAGGGCGGTGACCAGGCGCTCGAGCAGGCCGGCGCGGTTGGCCATGGCGAGCGGGTCACCGCCGGCGGCCAGGGCGCCGCGGGCCGGGTGGTCGGCGGCGATGATCATGAGCCTGCCGCCGTCCCGCAGCAGCGGTCGGCGTACGCGACGGGCCGCGGCCTCGGCGATCGCCTCGGGGCGGCCGGCGCGCAGGGTGGTGAGGTCGGAGACTCCGATGCTCAACTCGGGCTCGCTTTCTGAGGTGCTGAGGACGGGCTGAGGGCGTGCGAAGGGCGTGCGGAGGGCGCATGCCGAGGGCGGCCGGTCACCGCCGCGCGGCCCGCTGACGGGCCGCGCGGCGGCTGCCGTCAGCGGCCCAGCTGGACCGTCGCGATCTCCCAGGCGCGCAGCGGCAGGGTGAGACGGCCGTCCGTCACCGGCAGCTCCTCGCCCGGCCGGCCGAGGAGGTCCGCGTACCGGGCCCGGGTGAAGGCGCCGCCGATCACGGCCTCGGTGTCCTTGCCGCCCTCGGCGACGACGCGCAGTTCGGTCCACTCGCCGCGCTCGCGCACGCTGGTCAGCGCGATCCCGGCGCCGTCGACGGCCGGCCCGGACTCGGGCGCGGGCAGCGGGGTGGCGGGGGCGCCGGCGCCCGGTACGGCGTACAGCTCGTGGCGGAACTCCTCCGCCGCGCGCAGCACCGCGTCCGACGCGTCCGGCCAGGTCCCGGCGTACGGCATCAGCGCCAGCGACACCGTGCGGCGGCCGCGGCTCTGCGCCTCGGGGGTGGGGACCTGCGGGCCCGCCGGCTCGTCGCGCAGGACGTGCCGGTTGCGGGAGATGCGGCCGACCGAGCGCAGCAGGGTGAGCGCCAGCTCGCGTCCCTCGTCGGTGAGTTCGTACTCGCTGTACTCCGTCAGCAGCACCGCGAGCCCGCCCGCGGCGACGAAACCGGCCGCGGGGAAGGTGGGCAGCGGGTACTCCCCGCCGCCGCCCTCGGCGGTCAGCCCGCGCTCGACGACCGCGAACTGGCCCTCGGCGAAGGACGACGCGGCCTGCGACGGCAGCGGCAGGTGCAGCCGCAGCCGGTGGTCCTCGCAGCGGTTGTCGAAGTCGACCGAGATCCGGGCGTACGGCTCACCGGCGCGCACCTCCACGCGCATCGTGACGTCGGCGCGCTCGGTGCGGGTGGTGCGCGAGTCGACGGTGAAGTCGCCCGCGGCGGGCCAGGAGTAGCGGCGCTCCACGGTCAGCTCGGACCGCAGCGGCGAGACGGCGGTACGGGTGACGCGCACCGACTCGGGCTCCGTGACGAGCACGTCGGCGGCGGGCGGCGCGTAGTTGTACGTGTCGCCCAGGTCGCCGCCGTCGACGAGGGCGCCCAGGCCGCTGGTGGTGGTGCCGTCGGCGCCGGTGAGGGTGAGGGTGCCGTCGCCGGCGATCTCCACCCGGACCAGCCCGTTGTCCAGCACGCGGCCGTCGGCCCGCACGTCGTACGCCGGGAGCGCCGCGTCCGCCTCCGGGGCCCGCACGGCGGCGAAACCCAGCGCCGGGACCTCGGCGTACACCGGCACCGTCGCCGAGGGCGCGGTGACGATACGCACCCGCAGCCGGCGCTCGCGCCAGCCGTCGCCGAGCGCTTCGACGACGTCGGCCACGTCGAACGCGGTCGTCTCGTGGCGGGCCACGGTGAAGGTGAGCGTGGAGTCGTCCAGCGTCCAGGACGAGATGTGCCGCCCGTACAGCTCCGTGCCGTGGATGCGGGCCAGGGCGACGTGCGCCGGGAGGTCGCTGTCGTCGGCCATCACCTCCACGCCCGCGCGGTCGGCCTCCATGAGGACCAGCCCGGAGCGCGGCCACGGGGACGGGTTGAAGACGAGCACCGCGTCGGCCGGTACGTCGGCGGCCCGGCGGCGGCCGATCAGGTCGCACACCGCCTGGCCCAGCTGCTCGGCCTCCGCCATCCGCGCGCCGACCTGCACGGCCGTCTCGTCGCAGCCGCAGCCGGTGACCGAGTCGTGCCCGCTGACGGCGATGAGGCGCCGCCAGGCCATGTCGAGGAAGCGCTGTTCGCCGCCGTCGCCGTACAGGGCCGCCATCGGCTCCGCGTACCGCTCGACGAACCGCTCCGCGCGGCCCATCAGCTGCTTCAGCCGCGGGCGGACGGAGTTGACGCCGGGGAGGATGTTGGAGTGCAGGTGCGAGCGCAGCTCGCCGGTGAGGACGGGCAGGCCCTCGGTGGTGGCGGGCAGTTCCGCGAAGAACTGGGCGAGGGTGGCCAGGCGGGTGGTGATGCCGGTGGCCTCGCCGGCCGCCGCGAGCAGGTCGGGGGCGTCCGCCTCGGGGGCGCTGTGGTCGGAGCCGTACATGCCGAGGAGCGGGCCGCCGCCGGGCAGCGCCCAGGGGCTCATCCGGTCGTGCAGCTCCCGCATCCGCTCCGCGACCGCGCCGCGGTCGGCGAGCAGGCCCGCCGCGTTGCCGTAGCCGCCGGCGGGGAGGAAGCGGGTGCGCACCGCGGTGCCGTCGGGGGCCGTCCAGGCGAAGGTGTCGCTGGTGACGGCGGCGGGCACGCCGCGGTAGACGCAGGCGTGGTCCAGGCCGGCGCCGCGCAGGATCTGCGGCATCTGCGCGATGTGGCCGAACATGTCGGGGAGATAGCCGACCGGCATGGTGCCGCCCAGCTCGCCGGAGCGGCGGATGCCGCGCTCGAGGTTGCGGACGATCTGCTCGCCGGAGCAGAGGAACTCGTCCATCAGGATGTCCCAGGGGCCGATGGCCAGGCGCCCGGACTTCACCAGGGCGACCACGCGCTCGCGGGCCTCGGGGCGCACCTCGAGGTAGTCGTCGACGGCGGCCAGCTGCCCGTCGAGGGTGAAGCGGTGGCGCTCGTCGGCCTCCATCCGGTCGAGCAGCTCGTCCAGCAGGGCCACCAGCTGCAGGCGGAAGCGCTGGAACGGCAGATACCACTCGCGGTCCCAGTGGGTGTGCGGGACGACGACGAGGTCGTGGTGTGCGGTCTGGTCACTCATGTGCGGACTCCCCGGCGAGGTGCAGGCCGTTCGCGGCGGCGAGGCGGCGGACGGCCGCCTGGGCGAAGACGAGGTCGGCGGCCGCGTCGCGGACACCGGACAGGGGCGGTGTGCCCTGCGTGACGAGCCGGTGGAAGGCGAGGAGTTCGGCCTCGAAACCGCCGACGGGCGAGGTGAAGTCGGTGCGGGTGACGCGCTCCTCGCGGCCGGAGGTCGCGGTGAGCCGCGTGGGGGCGTTCAGCAGGTACGGGGCGGGGAAGACCAGCTCCGCCGAGCCCCTGGCGTGGTGGACGGACACGGTCTCGCGGTAGGCGGGGTAGTCCGGCTGGTACAGCCAGCGGATGCCGTAGCGGCCGCCGCCGGCCAGCGCGCCGGACAGCTCCACGGACGGGGCGTCGCCGGGGCCCGCGTCGCGGGCGGGCCACAGCACGGCGTTGTCGACCGTGGCCGGGGGGCCGCAGAGCAGGCGGATCAGGGACAGTTCGTGGCAGACGCTGTTCATGATGATGCCGTACAGCTCGCGGACCCGGGGGTCCGCGTCCTCGCCGAGGGCGGCGCGCAGCGGCTTGTCCCCGGCGGCGCGCAGCTCCGCCAGTACGCCGGCGGGTATGTCGTTTGCCGGGGGGCGCAGTCGGGCGAAGGCGAGCTGGGCGGCGGAGGAGGGGTGGAGCACCGTGATGTCGATGTGGTGGATCGCGCTGGCGCCCCCGGCCTCCTCGACCAGCGCGGCCAGCCGCCGCGCGGCGGGGTCGTACTGCTTCATGTAGCCGACCATGAGCCGCGAGGTCAGCTCCTCGCCGAGAGCGGCGAGTTCGTCAGTCTCGGCGAGGGCGTAGCCGAGGGGCTTCTCGGCGAGTACGGCGTAACCGCGGCGCAGTGCGTCGGCGGCGGCCGGGGCGTGGCTGCCGGAGGTCAGCAGCAGCACGGCGTCGAAGCCGCCGGCCCGCAGCATCTCCTCGACGCCGGTGAAGCGGCGTTCGGCGGGGACGCCGTAGCGGGCGCCGGTGCGGTCGGCGAGGGAGGGGGAGGCGTCGGCGAGCGCGGTCAGGGTGAAGCGGTCCGACAGGCGCTCCAGGAGCGGGAGGTGGATGGTCTGCGCGATGGTGCCGAGGCCGGCCACCGCCAGGGAAACGCGGGTCACAGGCCGGCCTTTCTGAGGACGTCGCGGTTGGTGAGCTGGTCGGCGAGCATCGTCTGCAGGGCGCGGCCCGTCGCGGGGGCGTCCTGCTCCACGACGACCCAGCCGGTGTAGCCGGTGTCGTGGACGGCGGCGACGCAGGCCGCCAGGTCGATCTCGCCCTCGCCGAGGACGGGGAACGCGCCGTCGCGGACGGCGTCGTGGAAGTCGCCGCCCGCGGCGCGGGTGCGCTCCAGGACGGCGCGGGAGCCGTCCTTGATGTGGACCTGCTTGATCCGCGGCGCCCAGTCGCGCAGCGCGGCGACCGGGTCGCCGCCGGCGAGATGGAGGTGGCCGGTGTCCAGGCACAGGGAGACGTCGGTGGCCAGCAGCAGCCGCTCGACCTCCTCGGTGCTCTCGATGTCGGTGCCCAGATGGTGGTGGAACACCGGCTCCAGTCCCCGCTCGCGGCACCGGTCGGCCGCGCGCTGCAGCCGGGCGGCGAAGCCGGGCCAGTCCGCCACCGTGCCGTGCGCCCGGCCGGGGCGCCTGACGCGCTCGGCGTTGTCGGGGCAGGCCAGGGTGGGGCGTGGGGCGAAGCGCGGGTCGGTGACGGGGACGGAGGTGAAGACGTCCAGCGTCGCGTCGAGGTTCGGGAGGTCGGCGGTGAAGCCGTCCTCGTCGCCGTAGCGCAGGTCGATCCAGCCGCCGGCGAGGCCCAGACCGCCCGCGTCGGCGAGGTTGCCGGCGAGCGTGTCGGCGGTGCCGAGATAGCCGACGGGGCCGGAGTCGACCCCGTCGTAGCCCGCGGCGGCCAGTGCGGTCAGCAGCTCGGGGGCGGCGAGGGGGGCCCGGTCGGGGTGGTAGACACCGAAGTTGACCGGGGCGTTCGCCACCTTGATGCTCACTGACACAGTGCGATCACCTCGTTCTCGTAGCTTTCCAGTCGGTACGGCCCGCTCCCGGCGGGCAGGGTGGTGCGGTCGCCGTGGACGACCTGGCGGCTTCCGTCCGGGCGGACCAGGACGAGGCCGTCGGCGTCGAGGGCGAGCAGCCGGTCGTCCGTGCGCAGCAGCAGCGGGGCTTCGGCGCCCGCGGACACGGCGGTACGGCCGGCCGCCAGCGCCGCGAGCAGCGCCGCGGGGCTGTCGTCCGCGGCGAGCAGCCAGGTGGTGGGGCTGCCGGGTTCGGCGTCGCTGCCGTCGCGGTGGAAGTCGCTGCCGCCGATGGCGATGACGTCGGGCCGCCACGCCTGCGCCCAGCTCAGCGGGGCGCCCCAGCGGCGGTCGAACCAGCCGGAGTGCCACACCTCCGCGTGCCGCGGCCGCTCGCCCAGCGGCAGCCGCCAGGCGCAGTCGCCGCCCAGCGGGTGGTTGACGGACATCACGCCGCCCCGGTCGCGGGCGTGCGCGTACCAGGAGTCGGCGGGCCGGCGGAAGTCCACCCAGCCGACGTCGCCGAAGACGTTCGCGTGGCCGTCGTCGCGCGTGACCTCCTGGCCGGGGAGGAGGGTGATGCCCTGGCGGGCGCCGACGGCCGGCAGCTCGGGGTGGTGGCTGACGGTGTTGTGGTCGGTGACGGCGAGGAAGTCCAGACCGTGGCCGGCCGCCCGGTGGGCCAGCTCGGGCACGGTCAGGGCGCCGTCGCTGTGCACGGTGTGGGCGTGGAAGTCACCGGCGTACCAGCGCAGTCCGCCCGTGCCGGGGATGTCGCGGCGTACGCGGGCGGCGGGGCGCCGGACCGGCGCGGGTTCCCCGGCGGGGGCCGGGGGTGCCGGGCGGGCGGCGGAGGCCGTCACCCGCACCTCGTACGCCAGACCGGCCGGCGGCACGCGGTGCAGGCGCAGCAGCACCTGCCAGGTGCCCGGCTCCAGCTCGCCCGGCAGGTAGCCGGGCGTCGCCCAGTCCGCCGCCACGGTGTACGTGTCGCGGGCGCCGCCCGACCAGCCGCGGAAGCCGGCCGCGCCGAGGCAGCCGAGGTCGAGGACGCCCTGCCCCCGGTCGTACGACAGCTCCACCGTGACGGCGGCGGTGCCGGGCGGCACCTCGAACGGCAGCTCCCGCAGCATCGCGTCGAGCCGGTCCTGAAGCGACCAGCGGCCGCGGTGGACGGTGACGGCGCCGGTCACGTGGCGCTCCCGGCGCCCTCGCGGGCGCCGATCAGGTCGCCGTCCCGGTACAGCAGCACCCGGTCGGCGCGCGGCACGGCCCAGCCGCGGTCGCCGAGCGAGAGCGTGGTCTCCTCGTCGACGACGGCCTGGACGAAGCCCGCCGGGCCGTGCAGGGTGGCGAGCTGGGCGCTGCCCAGGTTCTCCACGACGGTGATCTCGCCGTGGAGCGCGCCCGGGACCTGCTCGGTGCTGTACGCCAGGTACTCGGGGCGGATGCCGAGGACCAGCTTCTCGCCGTCGGTGACGGAGCCGGCGTACTCCCGCGGCAGGGCGACGGGCTCCTCGCCGACGGCCAGGGTCTTCCCGGTGACGACGGCGTCGAGGAGGTTCATCGGGGTGGAGCCGATGAAGGACGCCACGAAGGTGTTCGCCGGACGGTGGAAGACCTCCTTCGGGCTGCCCAGCTGGCGGATCCGGCCGCCCTCCATCACGGCGATGCGGTCGGCCAGCGCCAGGGCCTCCGCCTGGTCGTGGGTGACGAAGACGGTGGTGACGCCCAGCTCGCGCTGCAGGCGCTTGAGGAAGGTACGGGCCTCCAGCCGCATCCGGGCGTCGAGGTTCGACAGCGGCTCGTCGAAGAGGAACACCTTCGGGTGGCAGGCCATCGCCCGGGCGAGGGCCACGCGCTGCTGCTGACCGCCGGAGAGCTGGCCGGGGCGGCGCGCCAGATAGTCCGACAGCCCCAGCTCGGCGGCCGTCTCGGCGGCCTTGGCGCCGCGCTCGGCGGTCGGGACCTTCTTGATCTTCAGCGGGTACGCGATGTTGTCGGTGACCGTCATGTGCGGGAAGAGCGCGTAGTCCTGGAAGACCATCGCCACGTCCCGCTGCCCGGGCGCGAGACGGGTGACGTCCCGCTCCCCGATGCGGATGCCGCCGCCGCTGGCGGACTCCAGGCCGGCGATGGTGCGCAGGAGCGTCGTCTTGCCGCAGCCCGAGGGGCCCAGCAGGGCGAAGAACTCCCCGTCCTCGACGGTGAGGTCGATCGAGTCCAGCGCCCGGACCCCGCCGGGGTAGACCTTCACGAGCTCGCTCATGGTGATGGATGCCATCAGCGCTTGATACCTCCGTGGAACCGGAATCCGTACCGGGAGCTGACGAACAGGAACATCAGGACCACCGGCAGCGAGTAGAGCAGGGAGAAGGTGGAGATGAGGGCCAGGTTCGGCTGTCCGCCTTCGGTGTAGAACGTGTACATGACGACTGCCGCCGGTGACTTCTCCGGCGTACGCAGCAGCAGGAACGGCACCAGGAAGTTTCCCCAGACCTGGGCCACCGCCCACACGGCGATCGTCGCCAGACCCGGACGGACCATCGGGACGACGATGTCGCGCACGATCTGCAGCGGCGAGGCGCCGAAGACCCGCGCCGACTCCTCGTACGACACGGGCGTGCCGTCCATGAAGTCCTTCAGGATGAAGATGGCGCTCGGCAGCATGCCGCCGGTCAGGATCAGGACGACGCCCAGCTGGGAGTCGATCAGATGCAGTTCGAAGGCCAGGTTGAACAGCGGGACCATCGCCGCCGTGCCGGTCACGATCGAAGACAGCAGCAGCAGGACGTACAGCAGGACGTCCCGGCCCGGCAGCTTCACCCGGCTGAGTGCGTACGCGGCCAGCGCCGACAGCAGCACCGTCAGCGCGCCCGCGCCGGCCGCCAGCACGATGGAGTTCCCCAGCGACCGCAGGGCGTACGGGTTGTCGGCCAGCTGGCGGAAGTTGTCCAGGGTGAAGTCCGGCAGCGACGCCGTGACGCTGGGCGCCGAGTCGAAGGGCGCGAGGACCAGCCACAGCAGCGGCAGGGCGAAGAAGGCGATCAGCAGGCAGACGAAGACGTAGAAGCCGATGGTGCGTACGGCCCGCCGGGCCTGCCGCACCGCGGCCTCGTGTGCGGGGTCGGCCTGCTTCACGAGGGTGGCGGTCATGCGGTGTCGTCCTTCCGCTGCCGGAGCATCCGCACGTAGACCAGCGCGATGACCAGGTTGAACAGCAGCATCAGCACCGAGATCGCCGCGCCGAAGCCAAGCTCCCCGCTGTTCAGCGCGAGCTTGTAGATGAACACCGGCATGATCTCGGTCTTGTCCTCGGGGCCGCCGGCCGTGAGGAGGAACGGGGTGAAGTCGTTGAACGTCCACAGGCTGATGAGCAGCAGGTTCGTCAGGATGTGGCCCTTGATCCGCGGGAGCACGACGTCCCGCAGCTGCTGCCAGGTGGACGCTCCGGCCAGCCGGGCGCTCTCCAGGTGCGACGGGGGTACGTTCCCGATCGCGGCGGCGTAGAGCATCATCGAGAACGCGGCGCCGCGCCAGATGTTGAAGACGATGATCGACGCCATCGGGTACTCCAGCAGCCAGGCGGTGCCCGGCGTCTGGAGCAGGGCGTTGAGCGACCCGTGGTCGCGGTCCAGCAGCGCGATCCACAGGAAGGTCACCACCGAGCCGGGCAGCACCCACGCCAGCAGCAGCAGCGCCTCGACCAGCCTGCGCAGCGCGCCGCGCCGCTCGCGCATCAGCCAGGCGATGGCGAAGCCGAGGACGCACTGGCCGATCACGGCCGAGCCCAGGACGTACTGGAGGGTCAGCCACATCGAGTTGCCGAACCGGTCGTCGTCCAGGGCGTTCTTGAAGTTGTCCAGCCCCACGACCTGCGGGTCGGCCGCGGCGATACCGGTGAGCTTGTAGTCCGTCAGACCCAGATAGATGGTCCACAGGGCGGGGAAGAGCAGGAACGCCGCGATGAGCAGCATCGCCGGGGTGATGAAGGCCGCGGCGCGGGCCCGGCCCAGGCCGGCGGCATCGCCGCCGGCCCGGACCTTCGCCGAGGGGGCGCCGGCCGGGCGCCCCTCCGGGTCCTGCACTCCCGCCGCGGGGGCGTCGAGCTCAGGACTTGATGTTGTCGGCACCGCCCACGGCCCCTTCCAGATCCTTGGCGTAGCCCTCGGCGGCCTCCTCGGCGCTCTTTCCGCCGACGACCGAGGCGGTGGCCTCCTGCAGCAGGGTGGAGACCTGCGTGTACTCCGCCATCGGCGGGCGGTAGGAGGTGACCGGCAGGACCTCCTTGGCGATGAAGCCCAGCATCGGGTCGTTCGCCAGCACCTCGTTGTTGACGTCGGTACGGGCGGTGATCCGGGCCTCACCGGCCAGCTGCGCCTTGATGGCCTCGGGGGAGTTCATGAACTCCATCAGCTCGCCGGCGAGCTTCGCGTTCTTCGACTTGGGGTTCAGCGTCTGCACGCTGCCGCCGGAGTACGACACGAAGTCCTGGCCGTTGACCCCGGAACCCGGGTTCATCGCCGGGATCTTGGCGTAGCCGACGGCCGTGTCCCGGTCGGCCATGGGGGCGACCCCGCCGTTGGGGTTGATCACGCTGCGCCAGAAGTAGTCGCCCTCCAGCAGGATGCCGATCTTGTTCTTCGAGAACTCCTCGAAGGACTTGTCGCGGCCCTTCGCCTCCTGCTGCAGCAGCGGGTCGCCGAGCTTTCCGGAGCCGTAGACCTTCTCGTACATGCCGAGGACGTCCTTCACGCCCTGGGTCGCGCCGGTCCACTTGCCGTCGGCGTAGACGCCCTCGCCCGTGCCGGCCAGCAGCGGCAGCACGCCCTGCATGGTCGTCGCCTCGCCCATCGCCGTACCGGCGTCGAGCTGGATGGGCGTGACGTCCTTGACGGACTTCAGCTTCTCGCCGGCCTGGAGGACCTCGTCCCAGCTGGTGGGCTGCCAGTCCGCGGGCAGGCCGGCCTGCTTGAACAGCTCCTTGTTGTAGTACAGGACCCGGCCGTCGGTGCCGTTGGGTATGCCGTAGCGCTTGCCGTCGAAGGAGGCGAGCTGCTGGACGGAGTCGGGGATCTGCTTCCAGCCGTCCCAGCCGTCCACGCCCTTGGCAACGTTGTCGAGCGGGGCGATGTAACCGGCCTGGGCGAACTCGCCGACCCAGATGCCGTCGATGCCGAAGACGTCGGGGCCCGAGCCCGACTGCAGATCGAGGGCGAGCTTGGTCTTGTACTGCTCGTCCTCCACGCCGCTGGGCCGGAACGTCACCTTCACGTCGACGCCCTTGGCCTTCTGTTCCTTCACGAACTGCGGGATGACCCATTTCTCGATCCACTCCGCCTCCGCGGAGTTCTTTCCGCCGGCGATCGAGTTGGTCGTGATCGTCAGGGAGTTCTTGGACCCGGCGTCGTCCGAGCCGCCGCAGGCGGCCAGGAGGAGCGTCAGGGAGACGGCGCCAGTGAGCGCCATCGCACGTCTGGTCAGCACGGTCATGTGTGAGTCTCCTCGGTCAAGTGCCCAGGAGCCTTACACGTCATCCTGATGACGTGAAGTTCTAATGTCTTAACATTTATGTAACGTGCATCTAGACTGGCCGTATGAGACCCACGCCACCCGACGTCGCGCCCGCGCCCGCCGCGGGGGCGTCCGAAGCGGACGCCGGCGGCGCTCTGGCGTCCCTGCACCTCGGCGTCGACCGCACCAGCCCCGTCCCGCTCTACCACCAGCTCTCCCAGCAGCTGGAGGAGGCGATCGAGCAGGGCGCGCTGCTGCCCGGCGCCCTGCTGGGCAACGAGATCGACCTCGCCGCCCGCCTCGGCCTGTCCCGCCCCACCGTGCGCCAGGCGATCCAGGCCCTGGTCGACAAGGGCCTGCTGGTCCGGCGGCGGGGCGTGGGCACGCAGGTGGTGCAGAGCAAGGTCCGGCGCAGCCTGGAACTCTCCAGCCTCTACGACGACCTCGACGCGGCGGGCCAGAGCCCCTCCACCCGGGTGCTCTCGGTGGACCGCGTCCCCGCGGACGCCGCGGTCGCCGCCGCGCTGTCCGTGCCCGAGGGCACGGAGGTGCTCCGCCTCGAACGGCTCCGCTCGACGAACGGGGAGCCGCTCGCGGTGATGTGCAACTACCTCCCGGACGTGGGCCTCGCGCTCTCGGCGCCCGCGCTGGAGAGGACGGGCCTGTACCGCCTGATGCGCTCGGCGGGCACCACGCTGCACTCCGCGCACCAGACGATCGGCGCCCGGTCCGCGACCGCGGCGGAGGCGGCACTGCTGGACGAGGCCCCGGGCGCCCCACTGCTCACGATGCGGCGCATCGCGTACGACACGACGGGACGGACGGTGGAGTACGCGAGCCATTACTACCGGGCGTCGCGGTACTCGTTCGAGCTGCAGCTGCTGGTACGGGGGTAGGCGGATCGGGGCCGCCCACCGTTCGGTCTGGTGTGCCAAAAACCCTGTCGGGTGATCCGCTGGTTTTCGAATGCAGTGCAGAGGTCGTGACTGATTGTGTTCGTCGCGGAGGTGATTCGCGATGAGCGAATACGAGAAGTCACCGTCGGAGGTGACGAGGCAGGACGCGATCGACGTCAGCGACTTCGTGTACGCGGCGACGGGGGCGCGGGTGCGGAGGCTGACGACACCGGACGGGGAGCACTGGTTCCCGGCGGTGGACGTCTGCGAGGAGCTCGGGCACACGAATGCCAGAAAGGCACTCGCCGATCACGTGCACGAGGGCGGCCGGGCCACGCTCGAGACCGTAACCACACGTTACGGTCTGAGCGTTCCCGCAGGTCGGGAGTGGCGCCGAGACCTGAACATGGTGAACCTGCACGGTCTCATCAGGCTGGTCAACGCGTGCACCAAACCGGGGGCGGAGCGGTTCAAGAGCTGGGTGACCGAGGTGGTCGTGACCGTTCAGCGGGACGGGTCGTACGAACTCGAAGAGTCGGAGGTGCCGCCGGCCGACGACAACGGGGCGACGGGCTACGTCATCCCCATCCCGCTGATGGCGGCCATCGTGCGGCTCGAAGAGCGCAACATGGGGCTCGACGAGCAGTTCGCCGCCGAGCACGAGGCGCGGCTTGCGCTGGATACCCAATCGCTCGAGGTGCAGCGCGAGATGCTCGCCGTCCAGCGTGAGACCCTCGCCGTCCACCATCTGAGCGCCCAGGCCCTGCAGGAGACGTCCCGCGCGCTGCAGGACGTCGCGCGGTCCCTCAAGGACGTGGCCATGGCCCAGCTGCACACCACGGAGGTGCAGAAGGACCTGGCGCGGACCCTGGAGCGGGTCACTGCGGCGCTCGAGCGCCAGGCACCCGTCCCGGAGCACGGACCCGCCGTGCCTCATCCCCGCCAGCCCGATCTCGGCTGCCCCATGGAGGTCGTCGACGCCATGAGCTGGCACGAGTTCGAGGAGTACGTGGCGCGGTTGCTCCGCCGCGACGGCTGCACCGACGTGCACGTCAGCGGGCGTCGCGGCGATCTGGGCGCGGACGTCGTCGGGCGGGCGCCCGACGGGCGGCGGATCGTGGTGCAGTGCAAGCACTACGCCCCGCACCGGACCGTGCCGAACGCCGACATGCAGAAGTTCGTCGGCACCGCGCTGCTCGAGTACAAGGCCGAGGTCGCGCTGTTCGTGGCGACCAGCGGCTTCACCCCGGCCGCGCTGGAGCTCGCGGAGCGGCGCGGTATCACGCCCCTCTCGCGCGGGGAGTTCCAGGACTGGAACGAGGGGCGGGCGCTGGACGTGCTGCGTCCGTGAGCTGAGAGGGCCCGAAGTCGCAAGGAGAAGTTGCGGCTTCGGGCCCGGCTCAGATGTCCCGCGAAGGGGTCAGCGGTCCACGATCCGGTCCGGCGCCGTCGTCGTGTGGCGCAGCTGTGCCGGGAGTTCCTCGCCCACCGCCGGCGGGGCGACGTCGTCGGGGAGGAACAGGATCGAGACCTGCATGTGCGGGGGCTCCGCGAACCAGCGCTGCTTGCCCTGCCACAGGAACGGGGACAGGTTGCGGTTCACCGTCGCGAGGCCGGCGCGGGCGACGCCCTTCGCGCGGGGCATCACGCCGTGCATCGCCTTGGGCGACTCCAGGCCCACACCGTGCGACGTACCGCCGGAGACGACGACGAGGTGACCGTCGCCGACGGACTTCTGCTGGCGGTAGCCGAAGCGGTCGCCCTTGGCGACGGGCGTGACGTCCAGGACCGTGCCCCGGTACTCCGTCGCCTCGTGGTCCCCGAGCCACAGCCGCGTACCGATCCGCGCGCGGAAGCGCGTCTGCGGGAACTGCTGCTGCAGCCGCGCGAGCTCCGCGGCCGTGACATGGCTGACGTACATCGTGTGCAGCGGGAGGCGGGCGGCGCGCAGGCGGTCCATCCAGGTGATGACCTCCTCGACCGCGTTCACCGACTCCAGCGGGAGGTGGATCGCGAAGCCCTCGAAGCGCACGTCGTGCAGTGCGGAGGCGAGCTTGGGCAGCTCCTCCTCCGTCACCCCGTGCCGCCGCATCGAGGACATCACCTCGACGACGACCCGCGCCCCGACCAGGCGCGAGACTCCGTCGACGGAGGCGACGGTGCGGATGACGCGGGTCGGCAGCGGCACCGGCTCCTCGGTGATCTGGTACGGCGTGAGGACCATCAGGTCCCGGCCGAAGTAGTCCTTCGTCCGTGCGGCCTCGTAGATCGTGCCGACGGCCAGCACGTCCGCGCCGAAGCGGGTCGCCTCGTCGGCGAGCCGCTCGTGGCCGAAGCCGTAGCCGTTGCCCTTGCAGACCGGGACGATGCCGGGGTACTGCTGCAGCACATGGTGCTGGTGGGTGCGCCAGCGCGCGGTGTCGACATAGAGGGTGAGCGCCATGGCGTGCCCGGGACCTTTCGTCAGCTCGTCAGCGGCGGGATCAGGCGGTTGAGCGGTGAGCGGGTTCAGCGGCGCGACATGTAGATGTCGAGTGCCTTGTGGAGCAGCTTATTGAGGGGGAAGTCCCATTCGCCGAGATATTCGGCCGCTTCGCCGCCCGTACCCACCTTGAACTGGATGAGACCGAAAAGGTGGTCCGACTCGTCGAGGGTGTCGCTGATCCCGCGCAGGTCGTACACGGACGCCCCGGCCATGAGCGCGTCGCGCATCATGTGCCACTGGATGGCGTTGGACGGGCGGACCTCGCGGCCGATGTTGTCGGAGGCGCCGTAGGAGTACCAGACGTGGCCGCCGACCTTGATCATGGTGGTGGCCGCCAGGTTCACCCCGTTGTGGCGGGCGAAGTACAGCCGCATCCGGGTGGGGTCCTCGGAGTTGAGGGCCTTCCACTGGCGCTCGAAGTAGCTCTGGGGGCGCGGGCGGAAGTGGTCGCGCTCGGCGGTGATCTCGTACAGCCGCTGCCATTCGGCGAAGTCCTGCAGTCCGCCCTGGACGACCTGGACGCCGGCCTTCTCGGCCTTCTTGATGTTGCGGCGCCACAGCTGGTTGAAGCCCTTGAGCAGGTCGGCCTCGCCGCGCCCGGCCAGCGGGACCTGGAAGACGTAGCGGGGCTGTACGTCGCCGAAGCCCGCGCCGCCGTCCTCGCCCTGCTGCCAGCCCATACGGCGCAGCCGCTCGGCGACCTCGAACGCGCGCGGCTCGATGACGTCGGCCTCGACGTCGCGCAGCCGCTTGACCTCGGGGCTCGCGATGCCCGCCTTGATGGACTCGGAGTTCCAGCGGCGGATCACCACCGGGGGGCCCATCTTCACCGAGAAGGCGCCCTGGGCCTTCAGATGGTCGAGCATGGGGCGCAGCCAGCCCTCGAGGTTCGGGTCGTACCAGTTGATGACCGGGCCCTCGGGGAGGTACGCCAGATAGCGCTTGACCTTGGGCAGCTGGCGGTACAGCACCAGGCCCGCGCCCACCTGTCGGCCCAGGTCGTCGAACCAGCCCAGGCTCTCCGAGCGCCACTCCGCCTTCACGTCCGCCCACGCCGGCACCTGGCAGTGACTGGCCGCCGGCAGGCTCTGGATGTACGCCAGATGCTGCTCGCGGCTGATGGTCCGCAGGGTCAGGCTCATGGGGGGCGCTCCTAGATGGACTGCGAGGCTTGAGACGGAAGCCTACTGCTGCCCGGAGCGCCCCAGCGGGGGACGGGGCGTCTTATCCGACGAGCCCGCCCTCGTACGACGGGCCCGCCCTCGTACCCGACGAGCCGGCTCTATCCGACGACCCCGCCGAAGAGCCCGCCGTGTGCCATGCCGAGGAAGAAGCCCAGTCCCGACGCGCCGAGCCCGAGAAGGAGGAAGAACCGCTCCCGGGTCGTCGCGGAGATCATCTGACCCCAGGCGCCGGTGGCGATGCCGACCAGGCCCGCCCAGGACGCCACGAGGTGCAGCTCGTCGAAGAGGGATGTGATCAGGGCCAGGGCGCCCAGGACGACCGTGACGCCGACGAGGACGTCGACCCTGGTGTGGGACTTGCCGTCGGTGGCGAAGAGGCCGATGGTGCGCTGACGCGGTGCTGCCTGTGCCATGGGGCACCTCCATACGGTGACGGGCCCGCCCCGGACGAGGCGGGCCGTGACCCGGGTCACACCCGTTCTGTACAGATTGCAGCGAATGATGACCGGATTTCAACCGGAAGGCCCCGGGCAGGTAGTCTTGACCGCTGCACCGTACGCGCGCGTGCCCACCGACCTCCCCTGTGGATAACTTCAGGGGTTGTCAGTGCCGGGCGCTACGGTTGCGACGCAGAGAAAAACCCTCCTGCCACGGAAAGACCGTGGCCGCTGAGTCCAGAGGAGGTGGGTACACATGCGTCACTACGAGGTGATGGTCATCCTCGACCCCGATCTCGAGGAGCGAGCAGTCTCCCCGCTGATCGAGTCCTTCCTGTCCGTTGTCCGCGAGGGCAGCGGCAAGGTGGAGAAGGTCGACACCTGGGGCCGTCGTCGTCTCTCCTACGAGATCAAGAAGAAGCCCGAGGGCATCTACTCGGTCATCGACCTGCAGGCCGAGCCTGCGGTCGTCAAGGAGCTCGACCGTCAGATGAACCTGAACGAGTCGGTCCTCCGGACCAAGGTCCTCCGTCCCGACACCCACTGAGGTCGTCCGGGACACGGGCAAGCCGTAGCAGTAGCTGAACAAGTTCACCGCTAAACCACTCCAGCCCGTACACCAGGCCCAGCAGCCGCAAGCACACAGCGAGAGGTCAGAAACATGGCAGGCGAGACCGTCATCACAGTCGTCGGGAACCTGACCGGTGACCCCGAGCTGCGCTTCACCCCGTCCGGTGCGGCCGTCGCGAACTTCACGATCGCCTCGACGCCCCGGACCTTCGACCGGCAGACCAACGAGTGGAAGGACGGCGACACGCTGTACCTCCGCTCGTCCATCTGGCGCCAGGCCGCGGAGAACGTGGCCGAGACGCTCACGAAGGGCACGCGGGTCGTCGCACAGGGACGGCTGCGTCAGCGTTCGTACGAAGCCCAGAACGGCGAGACGCGAACGGTCATCGAGTTCGAGGTCGACGAGATCGGCCCGTCGCTGCGCTACGCCTCCGCCAAGGTCACCAAGACCACCGGCGGCGGTCGTCAGGGCGGCGGCTTCGGTGGCGGCCAGCAGGGTGGCGGTCAGCAGGGCGGCGGTGGCTCCGGCGGCGGCGCCCCGGCGAACGACCCCTGGGCCTCCGGCGCTCCCGCCGGCGGTCAGCAGGGTGGCGGTCAGCAGGGTGGCGGCGGCTGGGGCGGTGGCTCCGGCGGCGGCGGTGGCTACGGCGAAGAGCCCCCCTTCTGAGCCGGTTCCGGCTCGGTGGGGTGCCACGGGCCCCGGCCCGAGGGCTCACACCACACAACTTCTTGATCCAGATGGAGAACGACAATGGCTAAGCCGCCTCCGCGCAAGCCTAAGAAGAAGGTCTGCGCTTTCTGCAAGGACAAGGTCACGTACGTCGACTACAAGGACACGAACCTGCTGCGGAAGTTCATTTCCGACCGCGGCAAGATCCGTGCCCGTCGTGTGACCGGCAACTGCACCCAGCACCAGCGTGACGTCGCCACGGCCGTGAAGAACAGCCGTGAGATGGCGCTGCTGCCCTACACCTCGACCGCTCGCTGATAGGGAGGGTGACGACAGCATGAAGATCATCCTCACTCACGAGGTCACCGGCCTCGGTGGCCCCGGCGACGTTGTCGAGGTCAAGGACGGCTACGCCCGCAACTACCTGGTCCCGCGCGGTCTCGCGATCCGCTGGACCCGTGGTGGCGAGAAGGACGTCGAGCAGATCCGCCGCGGCCGCAAGCTGCGCGAGATCGCGTCGGTGGAGCAGGCGAACGTCGTCAAGGCCGAGCTCGAGGGCGTCAAGGTGCGCCTGAAGGGCCGCGCCGGCGACGCCGGCCGTCTGTTCGGTGCCGTCACCGCCGCCGACATCGCTTCGGCGATCAAGGCCGCCGGTGGTCCGGACGTCGACAAGCGCCGCATCGAGGTCACCCAGCCCATCAAGACGCTGGGCACCCACTCGGTGTCCGTGCGTCTGCACCCCGAGGTCGCCGCCAAGGTGAACCTCGAGGTTCAGGGCGCGTAACGCCTCGCGTTCGTGAGAGGGTCACCCCTTCGGGGGTGGCCCTCTTCGCGTTGGCGCCCCGGCGTTCTTCGCGTCGGCGCCCAGCCCCCTTCGCGTCAGGCGTTCGGCCCTCCCCGTACGGCCCGTACCTAGGCGCCGTTTGAGTACCTGAGCGCATGCTCACCCCCGGGGTCCCCCGGCAGGGTGATGCCCATGACGAGCTTCATCCGGCAGTGGACCCTCCGGCTCATCAGCATCGCGCTCACCGCGCTGTACGGCGCCTACCGCGCCCACCCCGCCGTATGGCGGCTGATGGCGCGCAACTACCGGCCCTGGATGAGCCGCTTCGCCCGCCTCCACGCCTGGATGACCTGCCAGTTCGCGGCGCTCGACGTACCGGCGTACCAACGGCACCTGGCCGCGCGCGGCTGGCGGTTCCGGTGGTTCCGCCTCGACTCCTACCCCGCCACGGACAAGGAGGGGTACGTCAGGGCGTACCCCGAGCACGAGCGCTGCTGGAAGGGCGAGGTCGAGATCGCCGGCAGCGTCGTCGACGAGTCGTCCGGGTCCAGCGGCACCCCGTACAACTGGGTGCGCTCCAAGCGCGAGCTGGACACCGTGCACCGCAACGTCGCCGGGTACACCACGCTCGTCTTCCCCTCCCGGCGGCTCTTCGTCGTCAACGCCTACTCCATGGGCGCCTGGGCCACCGGCACCAACACCGGTATCGCGATGGCCCGGATCGCCACCGTGAAGAACACCGGGCCCGATCTGGAGAAGATCGTCGACACGCTGCGGCACTTCGGGCCCCGCTACGACTACCTCGTCACCGCCTACCCGCCGTTCCTGAAGCACCTGCGCGACCGCCTCGCCGGCGAGCAGTGGTTCACCGAAGGCGGCTACCGCCTCGCCGGCATGGTCGGCGGCGAGGGCATGACCGAGGCGCTGCGCGACTACGTCGGCGACGTCTTCGGCAAGGTCCGCTCCGGCTACGGCGCCTCCGACCTCACCATCGGCATGGGCGGCGAGACCACCTTCACCGTCTGGCTGCGCCGACTGATGCGCGACGACCCCGAGGCCCGCGCCGCCCTCCTGGGCGAGGACGAACGGCGGCTGCCGATGGTCTTCCAGTACAACCCGCTGGAGACCTATCTGGAGACCACCGCACGCGGCGAGCTGCTGTGCACCATCAACTCCACGGCCGTGATGGCCCCGAAGCTCCGCTACAACATCGGCGACGAGGCCGCCCTGCTCGACTTCCCCCAGGTCTGGGAGATCCTCACCGACCTCGCCGCCACCCGCCCCGGCCTCCTCGTCGCCGCCGAACGCGCCGCCCTGCGCGAGCGGATGCGCCTGCCGCTGCTGTTCCTGTACGGACGGGCTGACTCGACCGTCTCCTACATGGGCGCCAACATCTATCCCCAGGATGTGGAGTACGGGCTGTACGCCGGCAATCCGCACGCCGAGCACATCGAGGGCTTCTGCCTGGGACTCCAGGACGGCCTCGACGCCCGCCCCGTCGTCCACGTCCAGCTCCGTGCGAACGCCGACGCCGACGCCGCCGCGGACCCGGCCGCCGGCACCGTCGTCGACCGCGACGCGCTCGCCGCCGTCTGCCGCGCCGGCGTACTGCGCCACCTCGCCACCGCCAGCCGCGACTTCGCCCAGTCCCTCACCGAGGACGACTCCGCCGGCGAGCTGGCCGTCGAGATCCACGCGTACGGCACCGGGCCCTTCGCCGGCCACCACAAGATCAAGAACACCTATCTGGTACGCCACGGAAAGGCCGCCTGATGCGCAGCACCGACTTCTCCCTCACTCCCGGACCCGGCCCGGCGGGCGCCATGTTCGTCGGTGCCACCCACTACCGCAGCCCCTGGACCCTGCTCACCCTCACTCCGCTGTGGCTGCGCATGCTCCGCGAGATGAAGCGCCACCGCGGCTACGTCTGGCACAAGGTCTACTGGCGCACCCCGCTCACCCTCGGCACCATCGCCTTCTTCACCGATACCGACTCCCTCAACAAGTTCGCCCGCGGCCGCGCCCACCACGAGCTCATGTGCTGGCTCACCGACCACGGCACCAAGCGCGCCCGCGCCGGCTTCATCCGCATCTACACCGCGAGCCCGCACGGCTACACCAACGGCAACTGGCGGGCCGAGGACGGACGCCTCGGCCATATCGAGCACTTCGCCCGGCTCTCCACCGAGCACCAGGACAAGCCCGTACGCCACCGGACCGCGCGCGCCGAGTCGCGTGTTTCACGTGAAACACGCAAGGCGGACACCCCGTGACGACCGCCCCCGTGACCGACCGCCGCGCCCTGCGCGACTTCATCGAACTGCCCCTGCGCCTGCACCCCCGCGACCGCTACGTCCCCCTGCTCCAGGACCAGATCAAGCGCTGGTACGCCACCGGAGCCACCAGCCTCCACCTCGCCTACGACACCGCCGGCAACCCCGTCGGCCGGATCTGCCTCCACCGCGACGCCGCCTTCGACGCCAAACGCGGCGTCACACAGCAGCTCTTCGGCCTCACCGAGTTCACCGACAGCGCCGTCGCCGGCGTCCTCTTCGCCCTGGCCGCCGCCCACGGACACGACACCGACCGCCTCTTCGGCCCCGTCGCCCTGCTGCCCAACGAAACCGGCGGCGTCATCACCTCCGGCTTCGAGCAGCGCGGCTTCGTCGACTCCGCCTGGAACCCCGCCCACTACCCCACCGCCTACCTCCAGCACGGCTTCAGCCCCGCCTTCGAAGCCGACACCTGGATCTGCGAGAACCTCCAGGCCACCGACCCCGACACCGCCTACCCCTTCGACGACACACGCCTGCGCACCGAAGGACTGCGCATCCACCGCGGAAACCGGCGCCGGCTCACCACCCAGCTGCCCCTGCTGCGCGCCATGCTCAACGCCTCCTTCGCCCAGCTCGGCTACTACACCGAGATCTCCGCGGAGAAACTCGCCGCCCAGACCGACGGCCTCGCCCACCTCCTGGACGAGAGCCTGCTCCTCTTCCTCACCCGGGACGAACAGCCCGTCGCCTTCGTCCTCGCCCTCCCCGACATCTCGCCCTTCCTCATGCGCCACGGCGGCCGCATGGCCCTCCCCCAGCAACTCAAGCTCCTCGCCACCCGGCGCCGCCACCGCCGCGAAGCCGTCCTGATCATCAAGGGCACCGTCCCCGCCGAACAGGGCAAGGGCTACCTCACCCTCCTCTCCCGCGAACTCACCCGGAACCTCCGCGCAGCCGGCTACCACACCCTGCGCTCCACCTACGTCGAACACACCAACCCCGCCAGCGCCGCCTCGTACCGGCGCATCGGCGGCCGACCACTGCACGGGCACACCTTCTACGAGCGGAACACACGATGAAGCAGACCCACACCACGACCAGGACCTGGACCGACGAACTCCGCGCCCACGAAGCCCACATACGACGCGCCCCCAGCGCCCACAACACCCAGCCCTGGACCCTGCGCCACCACCGCGACGAAGCCGTCGTCGGCTGGGACCCGGCCCGCGAACTCCCCGCCGGCGACCCCACCCGCCGCGATCTGTACCTGTCGCTGGGCGCCTTCATCGAGACCGCCCTCATCGTCGCCACCGACGCGGGCCTGGCCGTACGCGCCGAGATCGGCGTCGACACCGACCGCCGCACCGTCGCCCGGCTGCTCCCCGCCGACCGCCCGTACGACACCCCGTACACCACCCGCACCGTAGAAGCCCGCGGCTGCCACCGCGGCGCCTACGACCCCGGCCGGCTCACCACCCGCGTCCTGGACCAGGTCGCCGCCCAGCTGAACCACACCGGACTGATGGAACTCGCCGCCCGCGAACTCCTGCGCCAGTCCCGGCGCGCCGACACCTGGATGTGGACCACACCCCCCGTCGTCCGCGAGCTCGGCCACTGGCTCCGCCTCGGCGACCGCCGCGCCGAGGACGGCCTCACCGCCCCCGCCCTCGCCTTGACCCGCCTCGAAGCCCTCGGACTGCGCGCCGCCCTGCGCGCGTACCGACCGCTCGGCGGCCTCGGACTCCCCGGCGTCCTCGCCCGCAGCCAGTCCGCACTCCTCGACTACGACGGCAGCGTCCTCGTCCTCACCGGCCAGCCCGCCGGCCCCGAGGAGATGATCGACGCCGGCCGCGACCTGGTCCGCACCTGGTACGCCCTCACCGAACTCGGCTACGCCGTCCACCCGCTCAGCCAGCTCATCGACTGCCCGCGCACCGCCGAGACCCTCCACCGCCGGGTCGGCGCCCGCCCCCTCGCCGTCTTCCGCGCCGGCCGGCCGGCCGGGCCCGTACACCGCTCGGCCCGGATCGCCGTCGACACACCCGCGCTCAGGCCCGTACGGCGCCCGTCACCACCCAGCGCCCCGACCGCGCCCTGAGCCACAGCGTCACCATCCGCACCAGCATCATCAGCGTCATCGCCGCCCACAACGCCGCCAGCCCACCCCCCAGGGCCGGTACGGCGAACGCCGCCGGCGCGAACAGCACCAGCGTCACCAGCATCGCCCACGCCAGATACGGACCGTCCCCCGCACCCATCAGCACACCGTCCAGCACGAACACCACCCCCGCCACCGGCTGCGTCAACGCCACCACCAGCAGCGCCGGCAGCAGCGCGTCCTGCACCGCCGGATCCGAGGTGAACAGCGGCAGCACCAGCGGCCGGGCCGCCACCAGCAGCACCCCCAGCACCACCCCCGTGGCGACACCCCACTGCACCATCCGCCGGCACGCCACCCGCGCACCCTCGCCGTCCCCCGCACCCAGACACCGGCCGATGATCGCCTGACCGGCGATCGCGATCGCGTCCAGCGCGTACGCCAGCAGCGACCAGAGCCCCACCACCACCTGGTGCGCCGCGATCTCCTCGTCGCCCAGCCGCGTCGCCACCGCCGTCGCGATCAGCAGCACCGCCCGCAGCGCGAGCGTCCGCACCAGCAGCGGCGCCCCCGCCTGGGCGGAGGCGCGGATCCCCGCCACGTCCGGCCGCAGCGGCGCCCCGTGCCGGCGCGCCCCCCGCACCACCACGGCCAGATACACCGCGGCCATCGCGATCTGCGCGATCACCGTGCCCCACGCCGAACCGGCGATCCCCAGCCCGGCCCCGTACACCAGCAGCGCGTTCAGCCCGGCGTTCGCCGCGAAACCGCCGACCGCCACGTACAGCGGGGTGCGGGTGTCCTGCAGTCCGCGCAGCACGCCCGTCGCCGCGAAGACCACGAGCATCGCCGGGATGCCCAGCGCGCTGATCCGCAGATACGTCACCGCGTGCGGCGCCGCCGTCGCCGACGCCCCGAACGCGTCGACCACCGAGGGCGCGGCCGGGATCGTCACGGCGACCAGCACCGCCCCGATCGCCAGGGCCAGCCAGATGCCGTCCACTCCCTGACGTATCGCGGCCGGCAGGTCCCCGGCGCCGACCCGCCGGGCGACGGCGGCGGTGGTGGCGTACGCGAGGAAGACGAAGACGCTCACCGCGGTCATCAGCAGCGAGGCGGCGACGCCGAGCCCGGCCAGTTGCGGGGTGCCCAGATGGCCGACGATGGCGCTGTCGACGAGGACGAAGAGCGGCTCGGCGACCAGCGCGCCGAACGCCGGCACGGCGAGCGCGACGATCTCACGGTCGTGGCGGCGCAGGGTCTGCTTGTCCCGTGGGGTGCGGGAGGTGGTGGCGCGAGCGTGAGTCATACAGCCAATCTAATCTTCCACAGGTAATGGACGCAATTGGTCTGTGGGTATTACGACACCACGGGATCCGGGGTCCTGGAGCCGCCCTCTTGACATGACTTTCCGCCAGACGGGCAACTTTTTCTCCTCCACCGGCGGTGGACGAAGAGTCCGCAGGTCAGAGGGCTGATCATCGGGTTCCCGCGGGACGGTCCACAGGGCTGTCCACCGGCCCGTCCCCAGCAATCCCGGACCTATCCACAAGTTGTCCACAGTCATCCACACCCTCCTGTGGACAGCGGGATTGGCGTGGTGCCCCCACCCCACCTAACGTGGGTCAGCCGACTGGCGTCATCCGGCACTCCGCGACCACTGCGACCACCCGACACAGGCGGCGTAAGCGGAACGCGGACTCTCAGGTGTCAGACCCGTGCCGTAGTAATGGAAGACGCGACTGAAGGAGGGGGCGGGGATGACGGACTACGTGGACGAGCGCCAGACCGGCCGCCCCAACGGCGCACCCGGCGACCGTCTCCCCTTCAACCGGCGCGGCCGCGGCGGCGAGCAGCACGACCGCGGGCCCGAGGACGACGCCTTCGGCGGCCCGTCCGGTTTCGAGCGCGTCCCGCCCCAGGACCTGGACGCGGAGCAGTCCGTCCTCGGCGGCATGATGCTCTCCAAGGACGCGATCGCGGACGTCGTCGAGGTCCTGAAGGGCCACGACTTCTACCGCCCGGCGCACGAGACGATCTACACCGCGATCCTCGACCTGTACGCGAAGGGCGAGCCGGCCGACCCGATCACGGTCGCGGCGGAGCTGACCAAGCGCGGCGAGATCACCCGCGTCGGCGGCTCCCCGTATCTGCACACCCTGGTGCAGACGGTGCCGACGGCCGCCAACGCCGAGTACTACGCGGAGATCGTCCACGAGCGCGCCGTGCTGCGCCGCCTGGTCGAGGCGGGCACGCGGATCACGCAGATGGGGTACGCGGCGGACGGCGACGTCGACGAGATCGTGAACTCCGCCCAGGCGGAGATCTACGCGGTCACGGAGCAGCGCACGTCGGAGGACTATCTCCCGCTGGGCGACATCATGGAGGGCGCCCTCGACGAGATCGAGGCGATCGGCTCCCGCAGCGGCCAGATGTCCGGCGTCCCGACGGGCTTCACGGACCTGGACTCCCTGACGAACGGCCTGCACCCGGGCCAGATGATCGTCATCGCGGCCCGCCCGGCGATGGGCAAATCGACGTTGGCCCTGGATTTTGCGCGTGCATGCTCAATCAAGAGCAATCTGCCCAGTGTCATCTTCTCTCTGGAGATGGGGCGTAACGAGATCGCGATGCGTCTGCTGTCGGCGGAGGCGCGGGTGGCGTTGCACCACATGCGGTCCGGGACGATGACGGACGAGGACTGGACGCGGCTGGCGCGGCGGATGCCGGATGTGTCCGGGGCGCCGCTGTACATCGACGACTCGCCGAACCTGTCGATGATGGAGATCCGGGCGAAGTGCCGGCGGCTGAAGCAGCGCAGCGATCTGCAGCTCGTCGTGATCGACTACCTCCAGCTGATGCAGTCGGGCGGCTCGCGCCGCCCGGAGTCGCGTCAGCAGGAGGTGTCGGAGATGTCCCGAAACCTCAAGCTGCTGGCGAAGGAGCTCGAGGTCCCGGTGATCGCGCTGTCGCAGCTGAACCGTGGTCCGGAGCAGCGCACGGACAAGAAGCCGATGGTGTCGGACCTGCGTGAGTCGGGTTGTGTCACGGCGTCCACGCGGGTGCTGCGCGCCGATACCGGGGCTGAGGTCACGATGGGTGAGCTCCTGCGGAGCGGGGCGCGGAACATCCCGGTGTGGTCGTTGGACGACCAGCTGCGCCTTGTGCCGCGGACGATGACACACGTCTTCCCCAGCGGCACCAAGGAGGTCTTCCGGCTGAAGCTGGCGTCGGGGAGGGAGATCGAGGCGACCTCGAACCATCCCTTCCTCACCTATGACGGCTGGCAGCCATTGGGCGAGCTGGCGCAGGGATCTCGTGTCGCTGTACCGCGGCGGATCGACGCGCCTGAGCAGACGCGGCCTTGGCCTGAGGCCGAGGTCGTCCTGCTCGCCCACATGCTGGGTGACGGCTGCGTCGCTCCGCGGCAGCCGGTTCACTACACGAGTAAGGACGAGGCGAATCTGACCGCGGTCGAGACGGCGGCCGAACACTTCGGCATCACGCCGCGTCGGGTGGCGCAGGGCTCGTGGTCCCATGTGTATCTGCCCGCGCCGTTCCGGCTGACTCACGGTCGCCGCAACCCGATCGCCGCTTGGCTCGACACGTTCGGGCTGTACGGCAAGCGGGCGCACGAGAAGTTCCTGCCGTCTGCGGTCTTCGGGCTGCCTGACGCCCAGGTGCGGTTGTTCCTTCGCCATCTGTGGGCGACGGACGGTTCGGTGACGGTGTCCGGGAAGGGTGCCGTGCGGGTCTACTACGCCACGACGAGCGAGAGGCTGGCGCGGGATCTGCAGCAGTTGCTGCTGCGATTCGATATCCGGTCCCGGTTGCGCGCTGTGGGCAACACCAAGGGGCGTCCCGGTTGGACCGTGGATGTGTCCGGAGCCGATGACCAGCGTCGTTTCCTGGAGCACATCGGGGTGCACGGTGAGCGTGCGGTTCAGGTCATCGCGGCGTCGGAGCGGTTGGCCGGTGTCAGGTCCAACACGAACATCGACACCGTGCCCAAGGACGTCTGGGATACGGTCCGCTCCCTCATGCGCGATCGGTCGGTGACCACGAGGGAGTTCCAGTCGTCGCTCGGCACGCGGTACTGCGGCGGGGCGTTGTACAAGACGGCCCCGAGCCGTGTGCGTCTGTCGAGGGTCGCCGAGGTGCTGAAGAGCGCTGATCTGGAGATGCTCGCGACCAGTGACGTGTTCTGGGACGAGGTGGTTTCCATCGAGTCGTTGGGCGAGCAGGAGGTTTACGACGCGACGGTGCTCGGCACGCACAACTTCATCGCCAATGGCATCAACATCCACAACAGCATCGAGCAGGACGCGGACATGGTGATCCTGCTGCACCGCGAGGACGCGTACGAGAAGGAGTCCCCACGCGCAGGCGAGGCCGACCTGATCGTGGCGAAGCACCGCAACGGCCCGACGGCGACGATCACGGTGGCGTTCCAGGGGCACTACTCGCGGTTCGTGGACATGGCGCAGACGTAGGGTGCGCGACTGTCACCGGCTGAGGCGTGGCCGAGGCGCCGTCCGTTTCTATGCGATTTATCGCATGACAGGACGATTGGCGGAGGTGTACTCGTCCGCGACGTTGAAGACGCTGGCACAGGCCGGGCATTCCGCCCGCCCGAATAGATGGGCAATTCCTTCGGCGAGTGCCTTCTGACCTGCTTGGGCGGCCGTCTCGAACATCCACCTGCCAGTTCCGGTCAGTTCCTCGCTGACCACCGGTCGCAGGTCCCTTCGTTCCACGTCGCCCAGGTTCCAGTCCTGGATCGCGGAGTACCGCCCGTAGTTGCCGATGGCGATCCTGACCCCTACGCCACAGTGCGGACACGTCACGTCATAGAAGTCGTCCTCGAAGTCGCCCAGAGCCGCTGCCCAGTGGTACTCCTCCTCGGCCGCGAGCGGGGCACGCAAGGACATGAGGAAGTCGGCCGGCCGGGACTGCAGGTGTCGGAGCAGCACTTCGCGGAACTCCGCGATGGCACCAGCGCACTCCGCCAAGAGATCATCGCAGCCATGGTGTCCTGCCGCACGCTCGAGAATCTCTCCTGCCAGGGCGCGTGCTTCCGCGCTGCGCGGCGCTAGGCGCACCAGGGGCTTCAGGGCAGCGAAACCAGCCGGGGATACCAGGTCATTCTCGAGAACGAGCCTCCATCCCAGCTCCTTCCACGCCTCTTGGTCGTCATCATGCTCGACTCTCTCCAACAACTGCGGAACGCGGTCTACCTCGAACCAGCAGTCATGCAGATGCGCCCAGGCGTCCATTCCGGCATTCAACCCTGTCCAGGTGGCCACCGGCGAGTGCGCGTATGCGGGCCTGGCTTGATGAGTCCGCGAGTGACCCGCCGGACACGACGCAGGGCAACCGATCGCGGATCGCCACCGACCTGGCGGCCGTGTCACCAACCCTCGTCCAGCGGAACAGCGGCCTTGTGGCGTAGGCGCTTCTCAGAAGTGGGTGGCGATGCCGAAGGCTTGGCGGAGTTGGGCCATGTCGTGGTGGTCGCGGGGGGTGGGTTCGTAGCCCTGGTGGAAGTAGACCTGTTGGGCGGCGGAGAGGCAGGGGACCGTCGTTCCCTTGATGGTGCCTGTCACGAAGCTTGTGGCGGGGTAGGTGAAGGGGCGGTCCGGGGTGGGGGACGCCTGGGTTGCCGAGCCGTCGGGTGCGAAGGTCAGGGGGTGCAGGTCGAGTTCCCGGCCGTCGGGGGCCGTGAGTACGAAGCGGATGGGTCGCCAGTTCACGGTCTCCGCGAAGCCCGCCTCGGAGAGTGCTGTCACGACCGTGGCCTCCTGGTCCTGCCGGTGCATCAGGTCCAGGTCGCGGTGGTCCCGGGTCTGTTCGCCGAGCAGGGCGTCGATGCCCCAGCCGCCGCCGATCCAGATGTCCACCTCTGCGCGTCGTAGCAGGGTCAGGATGGACAACACGTCTTCAGCCGTCATCACGCGACGCAGGGTAGGAGAGATCAGTCTGCGCGGCGAGCGGATTCGTCCGCGGGGGAAAACCCGCTCGCGGGGCGCCCCGGCCGTTGTTAGGGTGTCGGCGGCCGTGCGAGAGAGCGAGGAGGTGGTACCCGTGAACGCAGTAACGACATGGGTGCTCTCCTTCGGGGTCACGGTCGGGCGATAGGTCGTCGTCCGGGAGCGCCGTTCACGCGCACTCCCGAAAGGCACGATCATGCGCTTCATTTCTGAGCAGCGTCTCGACGACGGCGTCCTCGAGCGCGAATTCCTCCTCGGTGAGATTCCCGGCAC
>NZ_JBFAXR010000088.1:0-35590 GCF_040680895.1 Streptomyces sp. NPDC051940
TTCGCGGTGTGGCGGTGAGGGGTCCGGTTGGGCTGCCGGGTCCGGGTTGGTTCGGTGCCGGGAAGTTCGCGGTGTGGCGGTGAGGGGTCCGGTTGGGCTGCCGGGTCCGGGTTGGTTCGGTGCCGGGAAGTTCGCGGTGTGGCGGTGAGGGGTCCGGTTGCGCTCCCGGGTCCGGGTTGGTTCGGTGCCGGAAACCTTGCGGTGGCGGCGGTGAGGAGCCCCGGTGGGCTGCCGGGCGGGGTCTTCGCGTGGTCGCCCGGGCGGGGGCTTGCGGTGGCGGCATCGGTGGGACGGCGGTCCGAACGCCACCAGCGCCTGTCCTGGCCGTCCCCGGCCCGCCCCGCCGCCGGCCAGCCCCTTACGTCGCCGCCCCGCCCCGTTACACGCAGCCAGCCCCGGGCCGAAGGCCCGACCCGCGCGCCAGCGCGGGTGCCCACCCACGGCTCCCAGGCCCGGCAGCGCAACCGTCAGTACGGCGAAACCGCGCCGCCCACCCGCCGTAGGCGCACCCAACCGCCCAGCCGTCAGTGCGGCGAAGCCCGCCCGCCCCGCTGGCGCACCCCAGGGCGCGAAACCGCGCCGCCCACCCGCCGTAGGCGCACTCGGCAGCCCGGCCGTCAGTGCGGCGAAGCCGGCCCGCCCCGCCGGCGCACCCCCTGGCGCGGAACCGCGCCGCCCACCGCCGGAGGCGCACCCAACCGCCCGGCCGTCACTGCGGCGAAGCCGGCCCGCCCCGCCGGGGCACCGCCTGGCGCGAAACCGTGCCGCCCACCCGCCGGAGGCGCACTCGGCAGCCCGGCCGTCAGTGCGGCGAAGCCGGCCCGCCCCGCCGGCGCACCCCCTGGGCCCAGCCCGCAGGGCCCCCGCCCCGCCCCCTTACCCCTCCCGCGAAGCCGCGATCTGGCGGGACATGATCGTCGTCAGTTCGTACGCCGTGTGCGACGCCGCCACGCACGTGATCTCCGCGTGGTCGTACGCCGGGGCGACCTCCACGACGTCCGCCGAGACCAGGTTGCACGACGCCAAGCCGCGGAGGATCTCCAGCAGCTCGCGCGACGTCATGCCGCCCGCCTCCGGCGTACCCGTGCCAGGGGCGTGGGCCGGGTCGAGGCAGTCGATGTCGATCGAGATGTACAGGGGGCGGTCGCCGATGCGCTGGCGGAGCTGGTCGGCGACCTCGTCCGCGCCGCGGCGGTAGACGTCCGCTGACGTGACGATGCCGAAGCCCATCTTCTCGTCGTCCGTCAGGTCCTGCTTGCCGTACAGCGGCCCGCGGATGCCGACGTGGGAGAGGGCGGAGGTGTCGAGGATGCCCTCCTCGACCGCCCGGCGGAACGGGGTCCCATGCGTGTACTCCGCGCCGAAGTACGTGTCCCAGGTGTCCAGGTGCGCGTCGAAGTGCAGCAGCGCCACCGGTCCGTGCTTCTTCGCCACCGAACGCAGCAGCGGCAGCGCGATCGTGTGGTCGCCGCCCAGCGTCATCAGGCGGGCACCCGTGCCGAGCAGCTCGTCCGCCGCGGCCTCGACCGTCTCCACGGCTTCGTTGATGTTGAACGGGTTCACCGCGATGTCACCCGCGTCCGCGACCTGCGCCAGCGCGAAGGGGGACGCGTCCTGCGCCGGGTTGTACGGGCGCAGCAGCCGCGACGCCTCGCGGATCGCGTTGCCGCCGAAGCGGGCGCCGGGGCGGTAGGAGACGCCGGAGTCGAAGGGGACGCCGACCACGGCGACGTCCGTACGCCCCACCTCGTCCAGCCGCGGCAGCCGCGCGAAGGTCGCGGGCCCTGCGTACCGGGGTATGCGGGAGGAGTCGACGGGGCCTCGCGGCTCGGGGTGTGCGCTGCTGGTGCTCATGCTTCCGAGGGTAGGCGGGGCCCGGCCCCCCGCCACCTGTACGCCGTGCACGACGGACCGCCGTCGTTTGTACGCCGTGCACCACAGGTCCGCCGCCCGAATGTCCCGGCCGGTACCCCGTCCGGCCCGCTTGTCCGGCTGGGGGTCCGGGGGTCACCCCCGGGACAACGCAGCGCCCCTGCGGCCGGCCCGTCACCCGCGCGGGTGAGAATGGCCACATGTCGACTGCATCCATCGCGCCCAGCCGCCCCGAGCTCATCGACCATCTCGTACGGACCCGGATCGCCGGCGACGTCGCCACCACCCGGGAGCACAACCGCAACAACTACCGCGAGTGCGCCGCGGGCAACCCGCGCTACCTCCTCGGCCTCGACGTCCACGAGCGCTGGACGGAGGCGGACGTGCTGGCCCTGATGGCCGACCGGGTCGGCGTCAGCCCCGACCCGGAGCACGTGGCCGGCGCCGACACCATCGACCCGGAGCTGGTGGTGGACGGCCTCGACCGGATGGCCACCGCCCTGCGCAAGGCCGCCGACGCCCGGCGGCGGGTGCTGGTGGCCACCGGCCACCCCGGCGCCCTGCTCGACACGCACCGGGCCATCGCCACCGCCCTGCAGGCCGCCGGGTGCGAGCTGGTGTCCGTACCGGAGGACCTGCGGGTGGGACCCGGCTCCGACGAGTCGTACGGCCTCGTCCAGCAGATCGGCGGCGTCGCCGTGCTGGAGCGCGGCGCCTCGCTGTGGCACACGCACGCGCCGGAGCCGATGTGGGCGATCCTCGACAGCCTGGAGGCCCGGGGGCGCGAGCTGCCGGAGTTCGTGGTCGCGGACCACGGCTGGGCGGGCGCGGCGGGGTGGCGCGGCATCGACACGGTGGGCTTCGCCGACTCCAACGACCCGGCCCTCTTCCTCGGCGAGGCCGAGGGCACGCTGGCGGTGACCGTGCCCCTGGACGACCACGTGACGGACTCGCGGTACTACGAGCCCGTCACGGCGTATCTGCTGCAGGCGGCGGGGCTCGCGGGGTAGCCCTCCGGACGCGACGATGCCCCGCGGCCGGCGTGGCCGCGGGGCATCGTCATGTTCTGCGGGCGGATGCTACTTGACGTAGACGATGCCGTCCGTGGTGATCGCCGGGCGGCCGCTCGTGCCGACCACGACGATCTTGATCGTGTGCGTGGCGCTGGTCGTCCACCGCTTCGCCCAGATGATGTTCCGGTACATGGTGGTGGAGGACTTCAGGTCCACGGTGGCGACCTTCACGTTGTCCACCCAGACCTCCGCCTGGCCCGAGGTGCTGGCCCGCGAGACGACCCAGCCGACGGAGCTGCCGGTGAAGGTCCACTTCAGGCTCGCGCCCTTGGAGCTGGACGAGTACGACGCGCCGCCCAGGTACGACGACGAGCTCTTCGTGCTCCACGTGCCCCACTTCGAGGCCGCGCTCTCCTGCGCGATCACCGGGGTGTAGGCCTTCGTGGCGGTGCCGTAGTTGCCCGCGTAGTCGTACGCGCGCATCGTCCAGGAGGTGGCGGTGCCCGGCTTCGCCGTGACCGAGGCGCTGGTGGTCGTCGGACCGTACGTCGCGGTCGACGGGGCCGTCAGCTGCGCGGACTTCAGCCCGTTGGCGTCGGTGGCCGCCCAGGACAGGTAGACCGGCACGGAGGTGCTGCTCGCGGTGCCGCCGCGGATGCCGATGAACGGGGCCTTGGTGAAGGTCGGCGCGGTCGTCTCGGCGACGACGGTCACCGCGGCGGAGGTGCTGGTCTTACCGCCGATGTGCGTGGCGCGCACGGCGACGGTGTGCGTCCCCACGGCCAGGGTGCCCTGGGCGGAGGTGGCGGAGCCGCCCGCGGAGGCGACGGGCTGGCCGTCGACGAGCAGCTCGTACCCCTTGATCAGGGAGGAGGGCGTGGTCGCCTTCCAGTTCACCGTGACGGCGCCCTTGGTGTAGTACTTCGTGCCGGAGAGCGAGGCGCCCGAGAGGGACGTGATCGCCAGCCCGCTCACGGGGTCCGCGGCGTAGCTGCGGATGGTCGGAAGCGCGGAGTACAGCGAGTTGCCCGGGCACTGCGTGTTGTAGCCGTCGCGGTGGGCCGAGATCCGGTTGAAGGTGTACTTCGTGCCGGCGGTGAAGCTCGTGCCGAAGTAGTTCTTCTGCGTGGCACCGGCGTTCAGCGCCACGGTGCCCTTCGGGTCCGCACCGTACTGGCCGAGCTTCCAGGCGGCGATCCGCGCGATCGAGGTCTTCACCGAGGTGGACGGCGAGTAGCTCACGTAGTTGCCCAGCACCGCGATGCCGGCGGACTCACGGTTCCAGCCGTAGGTGTGGGCGCCGAGCACCGGCAGGTCGACACCGCCCTTGCGGCCCTCGTAGATCTTCCCGCACTTGTCGACGAGGAAGTTGTAGCCGATGTCGTTCCAGCCCTCGACGTTGATGTGGTACTCCATGATGCCCCGGATGATCGAGGCGGAGTCCGCACAGTCGTAGTCGTTGACGCCGTCCGTGTGGTGGACGAAGACCGCCTTGACGTCGGCGTTGTACTCCGACGGGTCGGGGCTCAGGTCCTCGTCCGCACCCCAGCCCGCCCGGGAGACGATCGGCGGCTTCGGCGCGGTGGACGGGGGCGCCACCGGCACGCTCGGGCTGTCGGTCGGCGTCGGTGTCGCGGTGGTCGTCGGCGTCGCCGTCGAGTCCTGCATGGAGAAGGCGGCCAGCTCGGTGGTGGCGGCCTGCTCCTTGCCCGGGTCGATGAGGTTCAGCTTCATCCCGTCGGGCAGCGCGGCGCCCTCGGCGCCGTCGATCTTCAGCTCGACGCCGTCGGAGGGGCCGACCCACGTCGGGGCCGTCGAGCCGACCGGGTTGGTGTTCTCCTCCATGCGGGTGTTGTCGGCGATCTCGAGCTCACGCCACGACGTCCACTCACCCGACTCCGCGCCGCGGGTGCGCACCTCGATGCTCTCGGGCGCCTTGTCCTTCAGGTCGCTCCAGCTCACGCCGAGCATCGAGAAGTCCTCGGTGTCCTGCTTGCCGAGGCTGACGTCGTTGCCCGACGTCGCCTTGAGGTTCATCCGGTGCAACTCCGCCTTCACCGGTCCGCTCACCACCGGGGGCCCGTCCTTGGCGGAGTCGCTCGGCGAACCGGAGGCGTATCCGAAGACGCCGACCGTCGTGCCGGCGAGGGCGGCGGCGGCCGCCGTGTACCAGACCCGGTGTGAAATGCGCGATTTGCGGTGTTGGGACACCGTTTTCCCCTCTGTCCCCGGCGCGGTCGAACGCGCCGGGCTAGGCGGGACCGTTCCTGGGCAAGGGGCGGCCCCCGCGGCGGATGCTCAGTGTGTCGCCTCGGCGCACGATCGGCGCCCGATGGGGGTGCGACAGTCTGCAAACCTTTCACGGAAGTAGCGGTCTTGACCACCGAGTTCAAGCAAAGACCCAAGTAACTTCCGTCACGGGAATACCAACTGACGCAGTGAGAAAGCGTCGAAAGTCGGTAATTTCCGGTCAAAGTGAGCAGCGGGGCTCACCCCCGCGGCACCCGCACCACGCCCTCCTGGATCACCGACGCGACCAGCCGCCCGTCCCGGCTGAAGATCCGGCCCCGGGCCAGCCCGCGGCCGCCCTGCGCGGTCGGCGACTCCTGGTCGTACAGCAGCCACTCGTCCGCCCGGAACGGCCGGTGGAACCACATCGCGTGGTCCAGGCTCGCGCCGACCACGTCGCCGGTGGCCCAGCCGCCGCGGCCGTGGGCGAGGAGCACGGAGTCCAGGAGCGTCATGTCCGAGACGTACGTCATCAGGCAGATGTGCAGCATCGGATCGTCGGCCAGCGAGCCGTTCGTACGGAACCACACCTGCGAGCGCGGCTCGCGCGGCTGTCCGGCGGTGGCGAACGGCGGCTCCTCGGCGTACCGCAGGTCCACCGCCGACCGCACCTCCAGCAGCCGTTCGACGACGCTCGGGTGCAGGAAGCGGTCGGCGTACCGCGGCAGCGTCTCCTCGGCCGTCGGCAGCGACTCCGGGTCGGGCGCCGGCGGCATCGGCTCCTGGTGCTCCAGGCCCTCCTCGTACGTCTGGAAGGACGCCGAGAGGTGGAAGATCGGCTGGCCGTGCTGCACGGCCACCACCCGGCGGGTGGTGAACGAGCGCCCGTCGCGGATCCGGTCCACCGAGTACACGATGGGCACGCCCGGGTCGCCGGGGCGCAGGAAGTACGCGTGCAGGGAGTGCGCCGGCCGGTCGTCGGGGACGGTCCGGCCGGCCGCCACCAGCGCCTGGGCGGCCACCTGGCCGCCGAAGACGCGGGGGACGATGGCCAGTCGCGACTGGCCGCGGAAGATGTCCTGCTCGATCCGCTCGAGGTCGAGCAGATCGAGCAGGTCGTCGAGTGCTTTGTTCATGTGGAGATGCTTCACGCGGCGACCCTGGAGGCCGTTACGTTCGTCCTTTCGAAGACGCCGGGGACCCTTGGGTCGGCAGCGGAACTGAATCCTGATGGATCGGCGCGGAGTGCGTCTCGGCCTGGCCTGGAGGCGTTGTCAGTGCCGCCCACTAGGTTGCCTGTATGACGGCAGTGCTGCGTTGGCTCGCGCGGGTTCGCCCTGGCTGGCGGAGGGGGCCAGCGTCCCGCAGCAGCAAACGATCCGCGACTTCGGTACCTCCCGCGCCAAGGCCCTCAAGGATGTCAAGGACCGGCTGCCGATGCGTCGTCGGGCTGGGATGCCGGGATACAAGAAGAAGCGTCAGGCACTGCCGACGCTGAACTACACAAGGCGCGGATTCCGCCTGCGGGACGGACGGCTCTGCCTCGCAGGCGGAACCGTTCTGACCGTGGTGTGGTCCCGTGATCTTCCTGGTGATCCTTCGTCGGTGCGGGTGTACCGAGACAGCGTCGGGCACTGGTGGGCGAGTTTTGTTGTACCGGCCCATGTGCAGCAGCTGCCTGTCACCGGGCGGGTGCTGGGAGTCGACTGGGGTGTGCGGGAGACGGCCACGACCACCTCCGACAGCCACGATTTGCCGCACCCTGAGCACGGCCGACGAGCTGCGCAGCGTCTCGCTCGCTACCAGCGAATGATGTCGCGCCGTAAGCCGAAGAACGGGCAGCCCGCGTCCAAGGGGTACCGCGTGGCGCGGCGTCAGGCGGCCAAGCTGCACAAGAAGATCACGCGACAGCGGCAGGACACCGCCCGTAAGTGGGCGAAGAAGGTGGTGACCGACCACGACGCCGTCGCGGTGGAGGACTTCCGTCCGAAGTTCCTCGCCAAGTACACCATGGCCCGCAAGGCCGCCGATGCAGCGATCGGCGCCACCAAGCAGGCCCTGATCGGGATGGGTCGCAAGCACGGGCGGGACATCCGTCTGGTGCATCCCGCGCACACCACCATGGACTGCGCGTCGTGCGGAGCGAGAACCAAGCACGCACTGCCTCTTTCGGAACGTACCTACACCTGCACCGCGTGCGGAGCCGTGTCCCCCCGGGACAAGGACTCCGCCCGCGTGATGCTCGTCCGGGCTGGTCTCAACCCGGCTGGTGCCGAGGGCGCAAGACCTCCCGGAGCGCCGCTCCGGGAGGCAGCCTGAGCCAGGAATCTCCTCCTGCGGGAGGGGAGGATTCAAAGGCCCATCGACTTGGCGACGATCGACCGCATGACCTCGGACGTGCCGCCGTAGATCCGGGTGACGCGGGTGTCGGCGTACAGGCGGGCGATCGGGTACTCGTTCATGTAGCCGTAGCCGCCGTGCAGCTGCAGGCACTTGTCGATCACGACGGCCGCGCGCTCGGTGGCGAAGAGCTTCACCGCGGCCGCGTCGGCGACAGACAGCTCGCCCGCGTCGTGCGCGTCCAGCGCCTTGTCGACGTACGCCTCGATGGCGTCGACGTCGGTCTTGCAGTCGGCGAGCACGAACTTGGTGTTCTGGAACTCCGCGACCGCCTTGCCGAAGACCGTGCGCTCCCGCACGTACTCGGTGGCGAACCGGACCGCCGCCGCGGCCTGCGCATACGCGCCCACCGCGATGCCGAGGCGCTCCTGCGGGAGGTTGTGGGTGAGGTAGCTGAAGCCCTTGCCCTCCTCGCCGAGGAGGTCCTCGACGGGGACCTTGACGTCGGAGAAGGACAGCTCGGCGGTGTCGGACGACTTCAGGCCCAGCTTGTCGAGCTTGCGGCCGACCGCATAGCCAGGCGACTTGGTGTCCACGACCAGGATCGAGATACCGCCGCGGCGGTCCTCCGGCGTGGCCGGCGAGGTGCGGGCGCAGACCAGCACGCGGTCGGCCTGGACGCCGCCGGTGATGAAGGTCTTGGCGCCGTTGAGGACGTAGTGGGTGCCGTCCTCGCTCAGCTTCGCGGTGGTCTTCATGCCCGCGAGGTCCGAGCCGGTGCCCGGCTCGGTCATGGCGATGGCGGTCATCATCTCGCCCGAGACGAAGTCCGGCAGCCAGCGCTTCTTCTGCTCCTCACTGGCGTACGCCAGGATGTACGGCAGGCACAGCATGGTGTGCACGCCGGAGCCGCCGAAGCTGACGCCCGCGCGGGCGCACTCCTCGCTGATCACGGCGGAGTACTTGAAGGACGTCTCGCCCGCCCCGCCGTACTCCTCCGGCACCTCGATGCCGAAGACGCCCAGCTCGCCGAGCTTCTTGTAGAACTCGCGCGGGGCGGCGCCCGCCTCCATCCACTCGTGGTAGTACGGCACGACCTCGGCGGCGATGAAGTCCCGGATGGTCTCCCGGAACGCCTCGTGGTCTGCGTTGAACACGGTCCGCCGCATCGGGTCCGCCTCCTGTGTCACCTCGACGACTAAGCGCTTGCTCATCGACGAAGCTACCGGGCGGTCAGTATGCGTGTCCAGAGCGGACCGGCCCGCGTCAGCCCACGGTGTCGAAGCTCACCCAGCCCCGCGCCGCGGAGGGCGTGAACAGCACCCCGCCCGCCACCACCGGCTCCACGGGCAGCCCCATGTCCAGCGTCTCCTGGTCGACGCCCTCGGCCGGGACCTCGTCCTGCCAGAGCACGTTCCCGGACTCGGGGTCGAACGCAGCGGCCGTGGTGGTGGACACCACGTACAGCCGGCCGCCCGCCCAGACCGGCGGCGCGTCGTTCATGCCGGTGCCCGGCATCGGCTTGCGCCACAGTTCGCGGCCGGATCCGGTGTCGACCGCCACGACGTCGACGTCGGTGACCAGGTACACGCGGCCCGCCGCGGCGGACAGATCGGGGTAGGCCACCTGGCCGCTGCCCCACATGCCCTCCACCGGGATCGCCTTCGAGGCCCCGCCGACCCGCAGCTCCTGCCGGAAGAGCCGCATGCCGTCCACGTCCGACTGGGCGCAGTACACCACCGGCTTCCCGGACTCCTCGACGAGCGCCTCGGTCCCCATCACGCAGGGCTGCTCCAGCTCGACCGTGCGGAGCCGCTTGCCGCTGCCCGCGTCGAACGCGGTCGCGGTCAGCTCCATGTCCTCGGTGCCGGTGAACACGTAGACCGTGCCGTCCAGGACGCGGACGGCCGGGGTGAAGTCCGAGGTGCTCGCGGTCGCGGGCCCCTTCTTCCAGACACGCTCCCCGCTCTCGGCCCCGACCGCGTGCACCTCGCCGTTCATGCGTGACCCGTAGACGTTGCGGCCGTCGGACACCAGCGGCCCGGTGGTCACCGGGTACGACCACAGCGGCTGCCCGTCGGAGACGGCGAAGGCCCGCCATTCGTCACCGGTGTTGACGACGACGGCGTCGCCGACGACGGCCGGGGCCATCCGGAAGGCGACGCCCGTCGGGGCCAGCCACCGGCGCTTGCCGGTGGCGGCGTCGATGCGGTGCGTGCCCTGGTCGTCGGCGCAGAACAGGCTCGCCCCGGCGAGTACGCAGTCGGCGTCGACGGCCTTGTACGACCAGGGGGTGAAGCCCTTCGGCCGGCGGTCCGGGGTGTCGCGGTAGCTGAAGCTGTAGCCGCCGGTGCCGGAGTCCGCGGGGAGGTAGTCCGCGGCGCCGGGGGGTTGCTTGGCGGGCTTCGGACTGTCCTGGGCCTTCCCCGGGTCGCTCGTGCCGCCGCCGGTGGTGCTGCCGGTGGTGGGGTCGTCGCCGTTCCCGTCGAGGAGGGTGTAGAGCGCGCCGGACGTCAGCACCGCCACGGCCACGACGCCGGCGACGGCGGCGGCCATCCGGCGCCTGCCACGGCGGGGGGTGTCGGCCGGCTGCGGCGCGGGTTGCGTGACGCCGGCCGCGACGGAGGGGGCGGTGGGGAAGGCGGAGGGCTGCGGCGCGGGGGGTTGCCGTACCCCGGTCACCACGGTCGGCGGGTGCGGGCCGGGGTCCGGTACGGGGGCGCCCGGCGCGGGGTGCAGCGCCTGCAGCCGGGCGAGCAGCCCGTCGGGGGTCGGCCGGTCGGCCGGGTCCTTGGCCAGGCACTCCCGTACGACCGGCAGCAGCCACGGCGGTACGCCGCCCAGATCCGGCTCCTCGTGCACCAGCTGGTACGCCACGGCGTACACGTCCGTCGCGTCGAACGGCACATGGCCGCTGGCGGCGAAGGTGAGCACCGAGCCCAGCGAGAACACGTCGCTCGGCGGCCCGATGTCCCGCTGCGCGCGGATCTGCTCCGGCGACATGAACGGCGGCGTGCCGACCGCGATCCCCGTCTGGGTCAGCTCCGCGCCCGCGTCCATGGCCCGAACCACGCCGAAGTCGATGACGCGGGGGCCGTCCTCGGCCAGCAGCACGTTGCCCGGCTTGAGGTCGCGGTGCACGATGCCCGCCCGGTGGATGTCCCGCAGGGCCTCCACCAGACCGGTCGCCAGCCGCAGCAACTCGTCGTCCGTGAAGGCCGGGCCGCGCCGGATCCGGTCGTCCAGCGGCTCGCCGGGGATGTACAGCGTCGCCATCCACGGCGGGTCCGCGTCCGGGTCCGCGTCCAGCACCGGCGCGGTGAACGCCCCGCTGACGCCGCGCGCCGCGGTCACCTCCTGCCGGAACCGCCGGCGGAACTCCGGCTGGTGCGCCACGTCCTGGCGGATCACCTTGACCGCGACCTGCCGGCCCGACGCCGAACGTCCCAGATAGACCCGGCCCATCCCGCCCCGGCCGAGCTCCCGCTCGAGCCGGTACCCGGGAATCCCCGGCAACTCCCGCCCGCCGTCCGCCATCTCTACGCCCCCGCACGCTGGTGGATCTCCGCTGCGGGGCGAGCATAGCGGCCGGTCCCCGGCGAGGCGGCGTGGGCGGGTGCGTCAGGGCCTGCTCACAGCTTGCGGGCGCAGCCCACCGGGTCGGGGCCGGGGAGGGTGACGTACAGGGCGGTGGCCTTGGGGCAGTTGTTCCGGGCGGGGACCGACTTGACGATGCGGAACTCCGGCTTGTCCTCCCCGGACCCGTCGCAGGCCGTCTCCCGCACCCGGCCCTCGGTCGTACGGTGCACGCAGTCGCCGAGGACCGTGTACGGACCGCCTCCCGCGCCCGGATCGCCGGGGTGCGGCGCGTCCAGCTTGCGCATGCAGGCGTAGCCGTCCGGGTCGGAGCCGGTCTTGCCCGCGGTGTGCTGGGTGAGGTCCAGGATGAAGTCCGTCACCTCGGCGCAGCGGGCACCGGACTCCCGGTCGCCGTGGTACCGGGCGGTCACCCGGGCGTACGCCCGCTCGCTGGTGCAGGAGACCTCCGCGAACCCGCTCCTGCCCCGCGTACTGCACTCGCCCGCGTCGAGGAACGTGCCGCCCGTCCGTACGGCGGGCGACTTCGTCGGCGCGGGCTTGTCCGGCTCGCCGCCGCCCTTCGACTGGCAGCCGGACGCGGCGAGGAGGAGGGCCACGGCGGCGAGGACCGGGAGCGGTCGTGTCATGGCTCCAGCATGGCGCAACGGGCGCAGAGCGCCAGAGGGTCGGGTGATCTCCCTGGCTCGGGGGCGTCCTTCGCACGGCTCGCGAGGGACGGGTGTCAGGCGATCTCCGCCCACCGTGTCCGCAGCGCCCGTACCGCTTCCTTGATCGCCGGGCGGCGGGCGGCGCGCGCCCGCCACACCGCGTACACGCGGCGCACCGGCACCGGGTCCAGCGGTACGGCGACCACGCCCGCCGGCAGCGGGCCGCGGCCCAGATGCGGGACGAGCGCGATGCCCAGGCCCTCGGCCACCAGGGCGAGCTGGGTGGCGTACTCGGCGGCCTCGTAGGCGAGTTCGGGCTCGTGTCCGGAGACGCGCAGGGTGCGTACCAGCCAGTCGTGGCAGACCGACCCGGCCGGCTGGCAGATCCACCGCTGACCGGCGAGGTCCGCGCGGCGCAGCGGCGCCGTACGGGAGGCGAAGGGGTGGTCCGCGGGTACGCAGATCTCGCACGTGTCGTCGCCGATGACGGCCAGTTCCAGGCCGTCGGGCGCGGGCAGCGGGGCGATGTCCCAGTCGTGGCACACGGCGAGGTCGACCACGCCCCGGGCGACCATGTCCGGCGAGAGGTGCGGGTCGGCCTCCATCAGCCGGGTGTCCAGCCCGGGGTGCTCCCGGGTGAGCGCGGCCAGCGCCCCCGGCAGCAGCCCGCGGGCGGCGGTCGCGAAGGCGGCGACCGTGAGCCGCCCGCCGGGCCGCCCGCGCTGGGCCTCGAGATCCGTCTCGGCCCGCTCGACCAGCGCCAGCAACTGCTTGGCCGTCCCGGCGAGATGCTGCCCGGCGTCCGTGAGCACGACGCCGCGCCCCTGCCGCTCCAGCAGCGTGGTCCGGGTCTCGCGCTCCAGCTTGCCGACGGACTGCGACACGGCGGACGGCGAGTAACCGAGCGCCGCGGCGGCCCCGGCGATGGACCCGTGCACATGGACCGCGTGCAGGGCGCGCAGTCGGGTCAGGTCGAGCATGGGGTGCCTCCGATCTCGTCCGTACTCGGGCAATCATAAGCAACGGTGAATCCTTCCGTGAAGCAATCCGTGCTGGTGCTTATGGATTCCGGTGCGGATGCTGGACGGCATGCGTCCACACCACACCGCGCTCGCGGTGCTCGTCGCCGCCGTCTGGGGCGTCAACTTCGTCGTCATCGAGCTCGGCCTCGACCACTTCCCGCCGCTGCTCTTCTCGGCTCTGCGTTTCCTCGCCGCGGCCGTCCCCGCCGTGTTTCTCGTCGGCCGTCCCAAGGTCGCCTGGAAGTGGATCGTGGCCGTCGGGGTGGCGCTGGGCACGGTCAAGTTCGGGCTGCTGTTCATCGGCATGGACCGCGGCATGCCGGCCGGTCTGTCGTCCCTGGTGGTCCAGGTCCAGGCGGTGTTCACCGCCGTCCTCGCGATGGCCTTCCTGGGCGAGCGCCCCGGCCGGATCCGCCTGGTGGGCATGGGCGTCGCCCTGGCCGGGGTGGGCGTGGCGGCCGTCGACGAGGGCGCCTCCGGCCCGCTCGGCGCCTTCGCCCTGATCATCGCCGCCGCGGTGGCCTGGGGCGTGTCGAACGTGATCACCCGCAAGGCGGCCCCGCCCGACCCCCTGAACTGGATGGTCTGGGTGAGCACCGTCCCCGTACTGCCGCTGCTCGGCCTCTCGCTGCTCACCGAGGGCTGGGACCGGGACGTCGCGGCCCTGCGCGGCCTGGACTGGCCGGGCGTGGGCGCGATCGTGTACGTCGCGTGGGTCACGACGCTCTTCGGCTTCGGCGCGTGGGGCCATCTGATGCGCCACTACGAGGCGTCGCTCGTCGCCCCGTACACGCTGCTCGTCCCGGTCTTCGGCATGTCCTCGGCCGCGCTGCTGCTGGGCGAGGGGATCAGCCCGCTGCGGTGGTGCGCGGCGGTCCTGCTGGTCGGGGGAGTGACGATCACGTCGCTGGGGCGGATCCCGGGGGCGCGCGGCTCGCTGGGCTCCCGCGGCGCCATGGGCTCCTCCGGTTCCTCCGACTCCTCCGGTTCCGTCGGCTCCTCCCGCTCCCTCCGATTCAGGAGGCGTACGACAGCAGCTGCAGCAGATGCTCCCGCCCCGGCCCAAGCAGCCGCGACAGCTCCGCTGCCTGCGGGTACCAGCGCTTCTCGTACTCCCAGCACAGCCAGCCGTCCCAGCCCGACTCGCTGAGCAGCGCCAGCACCTCGCCCAGCGGCAGCGCCCCGGCGCCCAGCCCCAGCGGGGTGGTGTCCTCGCGCGAGGAGATGTCCTTGACCTGCACGTACGCCAGATGCCCGCCGAGCGCGGCGAGCGTGTCCGCCGGTTCCTCGCCGCCCATCCAGGGGTGCATGACGTCCCAGATGGCGCCCACACTGCGGTGCCCGACGGCATCGAGCACGCGGGCCGCGTCCGCCCCTGTGCGGTGGCTGTCGTGGGTCTCCAGCAGCACCCGTACGCCGAGGTCGGCCGCGTACGGGGCGACGGCCTTCAGCCGCCGTACGGCCGTCGGGTCGGCCTCGACGGCGGGGGAGTCGCCGGCGCCGGGGAAGACGCGGATGTTGGCGGCGCCCAGATCGCGGGCGAGGTCGAGGAGGGTGCGGATCTCGTCCAGTACCGGCCCGTCGTCGCCGGGGGCGCAGACCTTGGCGTACCCGGCGAGGGTCAGGATCTCCACGCCGGCCTTGGCGAACGCCTCGACGACGTCGGCGCGTTCGCCGAGGTTCAGCCCCGGGTGGACCGGCTCCTCGGGGTGGCAGCGGAGTTCGACGCCCTGGTAACCGTTCTCGCCGGCGAGCCGCAGCACGTCGGGGAGGGGGAGAGCGGGCAGGCCGAGGGTGGAGAAGGCGAGTCGCATGCCCTTAGAGGATCAGACGCCAGTCCTGACCGACAAGCTCCGCGCCGTAACTGTGATGGGGCTTCTCGGCGACGAGCTCGAAGCCGGCGGCCTCGTAGATACGGCGGGCGGCGGTCAGCACGGAGTTGGTCCACAGGGTGAGCTCGCGATAGCCGGCCTCCCGGGCGAAACGGACGCACTCGTCGACGAGGCGGGCGCCGACGCGGTGGCCGCGGGCCTCGGGCTCGACAAGGAGCAGCCGCAGCCGGGCGGTGCCGGGGGCGTCGTCCTTGACGCACATCACGGACCCGACGGGCCGCCCGTCCAGCTCGGCTATCCAGGTGCGTTCCGTCGCCGGATCGTGGCTGACGGCGTAGTCCGCCACGATCTTCGCGACGAGGGCCTCGAAGTCCTGGTCCCAGCCGTACTCCCGGGCGTACAGGGCCCCGTGCCGCTGCACGATCCAGCCCAGCTCCCCCGGCTCGGGCTCGCGCAGCACCGGCCCCACACCGTGGGGTCGGCCGGTCAGCGTGGTGCGCACGGTGCGCAGCGCGCCCACCAGCTCGCCCAACCGGGCCTCGCTCAGCGGACGCAGCATGCCGGCGACGGCCTCACTGGACCGCTGATCCAGCTCGGCCTGCACCTGGCGCCCGTCCCCGGTCAGCATGACCTCCTGCTGCCGCGCGTCGTCCACCCCCCGCTCCTGGACGACCAGCCCCTGCTCCTTGAAGCGCTTGAGTATCCGGCTGGTCTGCGGCGCATCGAGCTTGAGCGCGGCCCGCAAGGTCCGCACGGGCAACCGCTCACTCTGCGCGAGCTCGTACAGCACGCGCGCCTCCGTGAGGGTGTACGGCGACCGCATCTGGGCGGGAAAGTCGAGCAGACCGATCAACCGCGTGTAACTCCGGTTGAAGGCCCGCACCTCACGGACGGCGTTGGCCAGGGGCGATGGCATGGGGGCCTCCGGGGTGGGTGGGGTGAGCTGGTGGTTGCCTCGTGGCAATTATTGCCCGCAGGCAAGCATCTGGGAAGGGGGCGTGAGGGGTGCGGTGGGGGCGCGTGAGCAGAGCCCGGCGCGGGCCTGCGGGTGCTGGGGGGAGACCCGGGTCCATCCGTCGAGGGTTGCCGGTGTCAGCGGCGGGGAGGCATCACCAGCCCGTCCGGCGTTTGAGGACTGAGGCGCGGAGCGCCGAATCGCGCCGCAGGCGCCGACGTGAACCGCACGATTCAGCGTGACCGCACCACCACTTGAGCCCGTCCGGCGTTTGAGGACGAGGCGCGCAGCGCCGACAACCCCCGCCGCCAGGCGACACGGCGAGAGCCCCAAACCGAGCCCGGCCGGCGTCTGAGGCCGAGCGCCGTCCAGGCGCGAAAAGCGGGCGCAGCCCGCAAAGGGGGCCCGGGGGCGAAGCCCCCGCAGCGCAACCGCACGACGCAGCGCTACCGACCCAGAAGCGCCGAAATCACCCCCGCGGAGCCCCCGTACTCCCCCGCACCTGAAGCTCGAAGGGCACCACGTCCACCCCACCCTCAGGCGCCCTCTCGCGCCCGAGCGCGAGCCGCGCCGCCCGCCCCGCAGCCTCCTGCAGAGGCAACCGCACGGTGGTGAGCGCCGGCTGCATGTCCGCGCTGAACGGCAGATCGTCGAACCCGGCCACGGACACGTCGTCCGGAATCCGCAGCCCCTTCTCGCGAAGCGCCGCGCACACGCCGAGGGCGACCGTGTCGTTGGAGGCGACGATCGCGGTCAGGTCCGGCTCGCGCCGGAGCAGTTCGAGGGCGGCCGCGTGCCCGGAGCCCCGGTCGTACAACCCGTGCACGGTGAGCCGCTCCGCGTTCGCGTCGAGCCCGTGCGCGGCGAGCGCCGCGCGGTGGCCGTCGAGGCGGTGCCGGGTCGTCGTCCGCTCGGCGGGACCGGCGACGTAACCGATCCTGCGGTGCCCCAGCGCGATGAGGTGCTCGGTGAGGGCCTGACCGCCGCCGCGGTTGTCGAACTCGAGCGCCACGGCCGTCCCCTCGGGCGCCGCGGAGGCGGGGCGCCCGCACAGCACCACGCGTGTTCCGTTGGCCGCGAGGCGGCGGATTCGGGCGGCCACGGCCGACATGTGCTCCTCGCCCTCGACCGCGCTGCCGGTGATGATCACCGCGGCGGCGCGCTGGCGCAGCAGCAGCGTGAGGTAGGTGAGCTCGCGCTCCGGGGAGCCGCCGGTGTTGCACACCACGGCGAGCTTGCTCGCGCCCAGTTCTGTCTGGACGGCGCTCGCCATGATGCCGAAGAAGGCGTCCGCGACGTCGTTGACGAGTACGCCGACCAGGTCGGACGTGGCGGCGGCCAGGGCGCTGGCCGGGCCGTTGACGACGTAGTCGAGTTCGTCGACGGCCCGCATCACCCGGGCCCGGGTCTCTTCGGCGACGGGGTAGTTCCCGCTGAGTACGCGGGAGACCGTCGCCGCGGAGACGTGGGCCCGCGCGGCCACGTCCGCGAGTGTTACTGCCATTGCTGTCCGGCTCCCCTCTGCCCTGTACGCGGCAGTTTCCCATGCCGCCCGGTACGAAACGGAAGGGGCCGGACGGACCTGATGCGCTCACCCCGCCTCGCGCGGGCGGGGTCCAGCCGCGGCGCCCGCACGGTGCGGCGGCCAGCGGCCCGCGAAGCGTACGCCCTCACCCGCCGCGCGCCACGCGCCCCGTGCACCCGAGCCTGCGAAGCCGCGGCCGCCGACGGCCCCGGGCCCGACACTGCGCCCCCGGCACCGGCGCTGCGGGGCTGCGCCCCCGGGCCGTGCCTGACGCGCGACGCGGCGGGCGCCCTCGGCCCCGGGCCCGACGCTCGTACCCCGGGCCGCGGGGGACCGCCCGAAACTCGACGCGGCGGCCGCCGACTGGCTCCGGCCCGACGCTCTGCACCCGGCACCCGCGCCGGGCGGGTCCGCTCTCGGAACAGGTCGGCTGCACCGCTCCACCGGCCACCAGCGCCCGCACACCCGGCCGCGACGGGCGCTGCCATGCGCTCCACGCAGGGCCGGCCGCGCGGCCGGATCCGCGCGTAGATCCTGGCACCGGCCGGTCGACAACAGCCGCGATCGCCACGGTGCCCGGCCGACGCAGGTCAGGACCGCGGGTCGGCGGCATCGCATCGCCCAACCACGAGGGCCGTGACGGACTGCATGACCGGATTTGCCGGACGGCGAGGGCCGTGCCGAGCTACGCGCCCCCGCTGCCAGACCGCGAGGCTCCTGACGGGCGGGCCCCCGGGGCCGTCACATCGCATCGCCACTGTCCGACGGCCGGGGTCGCTGCGGGTGTCGCTGTCCGACGGCCGGGGTTGCTGCGGGTGTCGCTGTCCGACGGCCGGGGTTGCTGCGGGTGTCGCTGTCCGACGGCCGGGGTCGCTGCGGGTGTCGCTGTCCGACGGCCGGGGTCGCTGCGGGTGCTGCTGCTCGACCGCCTGAGTCCGCCCCGGGTGCCGCCACCCGACGACCAGGGCCCCTCCGCCGACCGCCAGAGCCCCTCCGCGTGCCGCTACCCGACCGCCAGGTCCCCCCGCCCCGCCCGACCGCCTGGTCCCGTCCCGGTGCCACTACCCGACCGCCAGGTCCAGCCCCGGGGCCCGGCGCCCCCACCCCCATCCCGGCCCCCCGGGCCCCGCCCCCAGGTCGCCTCCCTGCGCCCCTTGCGCAGGCGGCCGTGGCGGGATTAACTTCCCTTGCGCGATAGCAAGCGCTTTCTACCACCGAGCCCGGGAGGGCAGATGGCACGCAAGACCGTGCGCATAGCCATGAACGGCGTCACCGGCCGCATGGGCTACCGCCAGCACCTCGTCCGCTCGATCCTCGCGATACGCGAGCAGGGCGGCCTCGACCTGGGTGACGGGAGCACCCTGTGGCCCGAGCCCGTTCTCGTCGGGCGCCGGGAGCACGCGCTCAGGGAGATGGCGGACAAGCACGGCCTGGAGCACTACTCCACCGATCTGGACCAGGTGCTCGCCGACCCGGCGGTCGACATCTACTTCGACTCCCAGGTCACCCTCGCCCGCGAGGAGGCGATCAAGAAGGCGGTCGCCGCCGGAAAGCACATCTACACGGAGAAGCCCACCGCCACGAGCGCCGCCGGCGCCCTCGCCCTCGCGCGCCTCGCGCAGGAGGCGGGCGTGAAGCACGGCGTCGTGCAGGACAAGCTCTTCCTGCCGGGCCTGCTGAAGCTGAAGCGCCTGATCGACGGCGGCTTCTTCGGCCGGATCCTCTCCGTGCGCGGCGAGTTCGGCTACTGGGTCTTCGAGGGCGACTGGCAGCCCGCACAGCGCCCGAGCTGGAACTACCGCGCCCAGGACGGCGGCGGCATGGTCCTCGACATGTTCCCGCACTGGGAGTACATCCTGCACAACCTCTTCGGCCGGGTGGAGACCGTCCAGGCCCACGTCACCACGCACATCCCGCGCCGCTGGGACGAGAAGGGCAAGGCGTACGAGGCGACGGCCGACGACGCGGCGTACGGCATCTTCGGCCTCGAGGGCGGCGCCGTGGCGCAGATCAACTCCTCCTGGGCCGTGCGCGTCAACCGCGACGAACTCGTCGAGTTCCAGGTCGACGGCACCGAGGGCTCCGCCGTCGCCGGCCTGCGCAGGTGCCGCGTACAGCACCGGTCGGCCACCCCCAAGCCCGTGTGGAACCCCGACCTCCCGGCCACCGAGTCCTTCCGCGACCAGTGGCAGGAGATCCCGGACAACGCCGAGTTCGACAACGGCTTCAAGGCGCAGTGGGAGCTGTTCCTGCGCCACGTCGCCCTCGACGAGCCGTACCACTGGGACCTGCTGGCCGGCGCCCGCGGCGTACAGCTGGCGGAGCTGGGGCTGCAGGCCGCCGCCGAGGGCCGCCGTTTCGACGTACCGGAGCTGTCGCTGTGATCCGGCTGCCGGGCGGCGACGGAACGCTGCGCGACCACGAACCCCGCACCGATGCCCGTACGCCCGCACCGGGCGGCGCCCCCCTCGCCTCGCGGACGGTGTTCTCGGCGGCGCACGTCGTCGCCGACCCGTACACCGACACGGCCCCCGACGGCCCCGCGGCCGTCGACTGGGACGCCACGCTCGCCTTCCGCCGCCATCTGTGGTCGTACGGGCTCGGTGTCGCCGAGGCCATGGACACCGCCCAGCGGGGGATGGGCCTGGACTGGGCGGGCGCGGCGGAGCTGATCCGGCGTTCGGCGGCCGAGGCGCAGGCCGTCGGCGGGCGGATCGCGTGCGGTGTCGGCACCGACCAGCTGGCACCCGGCGCCCACACCCTGAGCGAGGTCCGGGCCGCGTACGAGGAGCAGCTCGCGCTCGTGGAGGGGACGGGCGCACAGGTGATCCTCATGGCGTCGCGGGCGCTCGCGGCGGCCGCGCGCGGACCGGAGGACTACCTCGCCGTCTACGGCGACCTGCTCCGCCAGGCCCGGCAGCCGGTGATCCTGCACTGGCTGGGCGACATGTTCGACCCGGCGCTGCGCGGCTACTGGGGATCGGCGGACCTGGACGCCGCCACGGACACGTTCCTCGACGTGATCGCCGCGCACCCGGAGAAGGTCGACGGCGTGAAGGTCTCCCTGCTGGAAGCCCGGCGGGAGATCGAACTGCGGCGCCGGCTGCCGGCCGGCGTGCGCTGCTACACCGGCGACGACTTCAACTACCCCGAGCTGATCGCCGGCGACGAACAGGGCTTCAGCCACGCCCTGCTCGGCATCTTCGACCCGCTCGGGCCGCTCGCCGCCGAGGCGGTACGGGTGCTGGACACGGGGGACACGGACGGCTTCCGCAAGATCCTCGACCCGACGGTCGAGCTCTCCCGCCACCTGTTCCAGGCGCCGACGCGCTTCTACAAGACGGGCGTCGTCTTCCTCGCCTGGCTGGCCGGCCACCAGTCGCACTTCACGATGGTCGGCGGACTGCAGTCGGCGCGCTCCCTGCCGCACTTCACGCGCGCGTACGAACTGGCCGACGGCCTCGGCCTGTTCCCCGATCCGGCGCTCGCCGAGAATCGGATGAAGTCCCTGCTCGCGACGTACGGAGTCGACCAGTGAGCGATCTCGCCCGGCTGAGCGTCAACCAGGAGACCATCAAGCAGTGGTCGCTGCCGGAACTCGTCGCCGGCTGCGGTGCGGCCGGCGTCGACAAGGTGGGCCTGTGGCGCGCCCCCGTGCAGGAGTACGGCGTGGAGGCCGCCGCCCGTCTGATGCGTGAGGCGGGCATCACCGTCACCAGCCTCTGCCGCGGCGGTTTCTTCACCGCCGTCGAGGAGGCAGAACGGGCCTCCGCTCTCGACGACAACAGGAGAGCGATCGACGAGGCAGCGGGCCTCGGTACGGACACGTTGGTGCTGGTCTCGGGCGGTCTGCCCGCCGGGGACCGCGACCTGTACGCCGCCCGCGAACGCGTCGCCGCCGCGCTGGCCGAACTGGCGCCCTATGCACGCGAGCGAGGGGTGCGCCTGGCGATCGAGCCGCTGCACCCGATGTACGCCTCCGACCGGTGCGTGGTCTCCACGCTGTCCCAGGCGCTGGACCTGGCGGAGCGCTTCGACGCGGCGGAGGTCGGGGTGGTGGTGGACACGTACCACCTGTGGTGGGACGACACCGTCGGCGCGCAGATCGACCGGGCCGGTGCGGGCGGCCGTATCGCCGCCTTCCAGCTCGCCGACTGGATCACGCCGCTGCCGGAGGGCGTCCTGCTGGGCCGGGGCCAGCTCGGCGACGGGGCGGTCGACTTCCGCTGGTTCCGCGAGCGGGTGGACGCCACGGGCTTCGACGGCCCGATCGAGGTGGAGATCTTCAACCCCGGCCTGTGGGCGCGCGACGGCGCGGAGGTCCTGGAGGAGATCGCGGACCGTTACCGGCAGCTCGTGCTCTGAACCAGGCGCGTCGGCCGCCCGGCGCCCCGCATGTGGACTAAGCCGCGTCGCGGTCCTGTGCGGCCGGTTTGCCGCCGTTCAGGAGGCGGGTGAGGGTGGCGAGGAGGCCGCTGCTGGGGCGGGCCTGCTGCTGTTCGGCCGTCAAGTACTCCGAGAGGCCGCTGGCCTTGACGTTCTTGCGCTTCGCCGCCTGCGACAGTGCCGTCATCGCCAGCGGCAGCAGGATCCGCAGGGCCTTCTCCACCTGCGTGACGGGAAGTCCCGTCCGTTTCGCGACCGTCCGGGCGACCGGCATGGCGACCCGCGCGAGGACCGCGCCCGCGACGCCGGACTTCAGCGCGCCGCTGCCGGCGAACGCCGACACCCCGCTCAGCGGGCGGACGTTGACCGGTACGGCGCTGCCGTCGTACGGCACCTCGTTGAACGCCTGCGCTACCTCGTGAGCGCCCTGCGGCGTCTGCGCCTCGTCGGCGAGGGTGCCGGACAGTGACGACACGGTCTCGTCGACCAGGATGCGTACGGTCCGGTCGTTGGTGCCGAGTTCGCTCGCGAGCTGGTGCATCTGGTCACTGCCCAGCTGGTCGAGCACCGCCTTATGCACAGCTTTGTCCGTCATGTACTCCACGCTACGGCGGTCCGGCGGGGTCGGCATGTCGGGCGGCCCGCGGGGCCGCGCCCCGGGGCTCGCAGAGCCCTGACCCGGGCGCGGAGGGCACCGCTCCGAGTCCGGGGCGGGGCCGCCGATAACGGATCGATAACATGCGGATTCCGTGCAACCCTCCGGCCTTTATGCGGGTCGTATATGGCATCAGGCTTCCCGGGGGGAGACCAGGGGGGTGCGGGAAGGCTGATCGGAGGGGGAACGTGAGGGGGCCCGGTCATCGCGACCGGGCCCCTTGACTTCTGCCCCCACCTGCGGTTTCGGTCAGTTGTCCACAGGACGGACGGGCGTCCGGGCCCCGTTGTCGGCGCCGTTCGGTAGCGTCGTGCCATGTCGCAACCGCCCGCCAGGCTCGCCGTGGTCGAGGGAGTCCTCGAGCGGATCACGTATGCCAACGAGGAGAACGGCTACACCGTCGCCCGCGTCGACACCGGCCGCGGCGGCGGCGACCTGCTGACCGTCGTCGGCTCCCTGCTGGGCGCGCAGCCCGGCGAGTCGCTGCGGATGGAGGGCCGTTGGGGCTCGCACGCCCAGTACGGCAAGCAGTTCACCGTCGAGAACTACACCACCATCCTGCCCGCCACCATCCAGGGCATCCGCCGCTATCTCGGCTCCGGGCTCATCAAGGGCATCGGCCCGCGTATCGCCGACCGGATCACGGAGCACTTCGGCGTCGAGACCCTGGACGTCATCGAGAAGGAGCCGCAGCGCCTCGTCGAGGTCCCCGGACTCGGCCCCAAGCGGACGAAGTTGATCGGTGCGGCCTGGGAGGAGCAGAAGGCCATCAAGGAGGTGATGCTCTTCCTCCAGGGCGTCGGCGTCTCCACGTCGATCGCCGTGCGCATCTACAAGAAGTACGGCGACGCCTCCATCTCCGTCACGAAGAACGAGCCGTACCGCCTCGCCTCCGACGTCTGGGGCATCGGCTTCCTGACCGCGGACCGCATCGCCCAGTCCGTCGGCATCCCGCACGACAGTCCGGACCGGGTCAAGGCCGGTCTGCAGTACGCCCTGTCGCAGTCCTCCGACCAGGGCCACTGCTATCTCCCCGAGGAGCGGCTGATCTCCGACGCGGTGAAGCTGCTGCAGGTCGACACGGGACTGGTCATCGACTGCCTGGCGGAGCTCGCGGAGGAGGAGGGGGTGGTGAAGGAGCAGGTCCCCGGGCCGGAGGGCGAGCCGGTCATCGCCGTCTACCTCGTCCCCTTCCACCGCGCCGAGCGCTCCCTGGCCGGCCAGTTGCTCACCCTGCTGCGCGCGGCCGACGACCGGCTCCCTGCCTTCCATGACGTCGACTGGGACAAGGCGTTGGCCTGGCTGCAGACGAAGACCGGCGCGGAGCTCGCGCCGGAGCAGCGCGACGCGGTGAAGCTGGCTCTGACCCGGAAGGTCGCTGTCCTCACCGGCGGTCCGGGCTGCGGCAAGTCCTTCACCGTCCGCTCCGTGGTGGAGTTGGCCCGTGCCAAGAAGGCCCGGGTCGTGATGGCGGCCCCCACCGGCCGCGCGGCCAAGAGGCTCGCGGAGCTGACGGGCGCCGAGGCGTCCACGGTCCACCGGCTGCTGGAGCTGAAACCGGGCGGGGACGCGGCGTACGACCGCGACCGGCCGCTGGAGGCGGATCTGGTCGTCGTCGACGAGGCTTCCATGCTGGACCTCCTCCTCGCCAACAAGCTCGCCAAGGCCGTCCCGCCCGGCGCCCATCTGCTGCTCGTCGGCGACGTCGACCAGCTGCCCTCCGTCGGCGCGGGCGAGGTGCTGCGCGATCTGCTGGCCGACGGCAGCCCCGTCCCGTCGGTGCGGCTCACCCGGATCTTCCGCCAGGCCCAGCAGTCCGGCGTGGTCACCAACGCCCACCGGATCAACTCCGGCCAGCAGCCCCTCACTCAGGGCCTGGCGGACTTCTTCTTCTTCGTGGAGGACGACACCGAGGAGGCCGGGCGGCTCACCGTCGACGTGGCGGCCCGCCGGGTCCCGCAGAAGTTCGGCCTGGACCCCCGCCGCGACGTGCAGGTCCTCGCCCCCATGCACCGCGGCCCGGCCGGCGCGGGCACGCTCAACGGGCTGCTGCAGGCGGCCATCACCCCGGCCCGCGACGGTCTCGCCGAGAAGCGGTTCGGCGGCCGGATCTTCCGCGTCGGCGACAAGGTCACCCAGATCAGAAACAACTACGAAAAGGGGCGAAACGGAGTATTCAACGGCACGCTGGGGGTGGTGACCGCTCTCGACGCCGTCGAACAGCGGCTCACCGTACTCACCGACGAGGACGAGGAGGTCCCGTACGAATTCGACGAACTGGACGAGCTGGCCCACGCCTACGCCGTAACCATCCACCGCTCCCAGGGGAGCGAGTATCCGGCGGTGGTGATCCCTGTCACCACCGGGGCTTGGATGATGCTCCAGCGCAATCTGCTCTACACCGCCGTCACCAGGGCGAAGAAGCTGGTCGTACTGGTCGGCTCGCGCAAGGCGCTCGGACAGGCCGTGCGCACCGTTTCCGCAGGTCGCAGGGGTACGGCGCTGGATCATCGGCTGCGCCGCGGCTGACGGTCCCCCAGCGGGGGCCACGGGCCCGGTGCAGGGTGAGCCGGAAGTGGCACCCAGTGCCGTATCTTGAACCTCCGGCCGACCCCGAGTGCACAGAACGAGCCCGGATGGGGGAAGCTGGAGGGTAGTCAGGGCACTGGATGACCTCTAACTGCACCTCAAAGAAGAGGCACGATACGTCGGGTGAGGAAAGACGTGAGCGACAACTCTGTAGTACTTCGGTACGGGGACGGCGAGTACACCTACCCGATCGTCGACAGCACTGTCGGCGACAAGGGCGTCGACATCGGCAAGCTCCGTGCCCAGACCGGTCTGGTGACCCTGGACTCCGGTTACGGGAACACCGCGGCGTACAAGTCCGCGATCACCTACCTGGACGGCGAGCAGGGCATCCTGCGTTACCGGGGTTACCCGATCGAACAGCTGGCCGAGCGGAGCACCTTCCTGGAGGTCGCCTACCTCCTCATCAACGGCGAGCTGCCCAAGGTCGACGAGCTGTCGACCTTCCGGGACGAGATCACCCGGCACACGCTGCTGCACGAGGACGTCAAGCGCTTCTACGACGGCTTCCCGCGCGACGCCCACCCGATGGCGATGCTGTCGTCCGTGGTCAGCGCGCTGTCGACGTTCTACCAGGACAGCCACAACCCCTTCGACGAGGGCCAGCGCCACCTCTCCACGATCCGTCTGCTGGCGAAGCTGCCGACGATCGCGGCGTACGCCTACAAGAAGTCCGTCGGCCACCCCGTGGTCTACCCGCGCAACGACCTCGGCTACGTCGAGAACTTCCTGCGCATGACCTTCTCCGTGCCGGCCGCCGAGTACGACCTGGACCCGGTCGTCGTCTCGGCGCTGGACAAGCTGCTCATCCTGCACGCCGACCACGAGCAGAACTGCTCCACCTCCACCGTCCGCCTGGTCGGCTCCTCGCAGGCGAACCTCTTCGCCTCGATCTCCGCCGGCATCAGCGCCCTGTGGGGCCCGCTGCACGGCGGTGCCAACCAGTCGGTGCTGGAGATGCTCGAGGGCATCCAGGCGAACGGCGGCGATGTCGACTCCTTCATCTCCAAGGTGAAGAACAAGGAGGACGGCGTCCGGCTGATGGGCTTCGGCCACCGGGTCTACAAGTCGTTCGACCCGCGCGCGAAGATCATCAAGGCCGCCGCGCACGATGTCCTCTCGGCCCTCGGCAAGTCCGACGAGCTGCTGGACATCGCGCTGAAGCTGGAGGAGCACGCGCTCTCCGACGACTACTTCGTCTCGCGCAACCTCTACCCGAACGTCGACTTCTACACGGGTCTGATCTACCGGGCGATGGGCTTCCCGACCGAGATGTTCACGGTCCTGTTCGCCCTGGGCCGCCTCCCGGGCTGGATCGCCCAGTGGCACGAGATGATCAAGGAGCCGGGCTCCCGTATCGGCCGCCCGCGGCAGATCTACACCGGCGAGGTCCTGCGTGACTTCGTCCCGGTGGAGGCCCGCTGACGGCTCACGGGCCTTCGGGCCCTCGCGACCCCTGACGGGTCGCCCGCACAATCGCGCGCCCCGGCCGATCCCCCCACGGATCGGCCGGGGCGCTTCGACTTCCCGGCCCAGGCTCCCCCCACGGGGCCCAGGCCGGGCGTCTTTCTTTCCCTTGTCGGGAGTCTTGGGTGCGCAGGAGGGCCGCTCAAGCTCCCCACGTCCTCGATTCCCGGACACCATGCCGACTCCGCCGGGTGCCGACATCACCCCTTTAGACTCGCGACCCCGGGAAAGGGTTACCCCTCCGGGGATGTGATCTGGGTCACGTTCGGGCGGGTGGCGCGGGGGCCTTGGGCCGGGGGCTGCGCGGGGCTGGGGAGGTGGGGGCAGCGCCCAGGCTCGCGGAGCGTGCGTCGCCCACCAGCGAGCCGGGGCGGACGTAGCGCGGCCCGCCCGGCCCGCCCGGCGTAAGGGAGTGGAGTGGCATCCCGGCTGTCCGGCGTAAGAGGGCGGATCCGCCCCGGCTGTCCGGCGTGAGCGAGCGGAGCCGTACCCCAGCCCATCCGGCGCGAGGGAGCGGAGCCGCACCCCAGCTGTGCGGCGTGAGCGAGTGGAGCCGCACCCCAGCCGTCCGGCGTAAGAGGGTGGAGGTCCGCATTCCAGCCCGTCCGGCGTTTGAGGACGAGCGCCGCAGGCGCGATGCGGCCGGAGGCCGCGACGGGGTCCGGGGCGGAGCCCCGCAGCGAAACCGGCAGCCGAAGACGCGGCGGCAAACGCACGAGGCGGGCCGGACCGGCACCGTGTGCCAACCCGACCCGCCCGAACAGAGGCGGCGAACGCCGCAATCAGCGGAAGGTCCGCAACCGCAGACTGTTCATCACCACGAACACCGACGAGAACGCCATCGCCGCCCCCGCAAGCATCGGACTCAACAGCCCCGCCGCAGCCAGCGGCAGAGCCGCCACGTTGTACCCGAACGCCCAGAACAGGTTCCCCTTGATCGTCGCGAGCGTCCGCCGCGACAACCGGATCGCGTCCGCCGCGACCCGCAGGTCACCCCGTACGAGCGTGAGGTCACCCGCCTCGATCGCCGCGTCCGTGCCCGTACCCATGGCCAGACCGAGGTCCGCCGTGGCCAGCGCCGCCGCGTCGTTGACGCCGTCGCCGACCATGGCCACCGTCCGCCCGGACGCCTGCAGGGACTTCACCACGGACACCTTGTCCTCGGGGAGGACCTCCGCGTGCACCTCGTCGATGCCCACGGACCGGGCCACGGCCCGCGCCACGGTCTCGTTGTCACCGGTGAGCAGCACCGGCGTAAGCCCGAGGCCCCGCAGCTGGGCGATCGCCTCGGCGCTGGTGTCCTTGATGGCGTCCGCCACCGTGAGCACACCGCGCGCCTCGCCGTCCCAGGCCACCGCCACCGCCGTACGACCCTCCGCCTCCGCCGCAGCCTTGGCGCGGGCCAGCTCGACCGGCAGCTCGATGGACCACGCGGCGAGCAGCTTCTCCCGCCCGACGAGCACCGCGTGCCCGTCGACGACGCCCTGGACGCCGAGCCCGGCGACGTTCTCGAAGTTCTCCGGTACGGGCAGCGAGGCCCCGCGCTCTATCGCGCCGTCCGCGATGGCCCGCGCGATCGGGTGCTCGGAGGCGTGCTCCAGCGAACCGGCCAGCCGCAGCAGCTCCGCCTCGTCCGTACCGGGCGCGACGAGCACCTCCTGCAGGGTCATCTTCCCGGTCGTGACCGTCCCGGTCTTGTCGAGGACGACCGTGTCGACGCGCCGCGTCGACTCCAGCACCTCCGGCCCGCGGATCAGGATGCCCAGCTGGGCGCCCCGCCCCGTACCGACCATGAGGGCCGTCGGCGTGGCCAGCCCCAGCGCGCAGGGGCAGGCGATGATCAGCACGGCCACCGCCGCGGTGAAGGCCGCCGAGGCCCCGGAGCCGCCGCCCAGCCAGAAGCCGAGGGTGGCCACGGCGAGCCCGATGACGATCGGTACGAAGACCGCGGAGATCTGGTCCGCGAGCCGCTGCACCTCGGCCTTGCCGTTCTGCGCGTCCTCGACGAGCCTCGCCATCCGCGACAGCTGGGTGTCGGAACCCACCCGCGTCGCCTCGACGACGAGCCGCCCGGAGGCGTTGACGGTGGCACCCGTGACGGAGTCGCCCGGGCCGACGTCGACGGGCACGGACTCACCCGTGAGCATGGAGGCGTCCACGGCGGACGTCCCCTCGACCACGACGCCGTCGGTCGCGATCTTCTCCCCGGGCCGTACGACGAACCGCATGCCGGTCTGCAGCTCCTCGACGGGAATGCGGACCTCGCGCCCGTCGCGCAGCACGGCGACGTCCTTCGCCCCCAGCTCGAGCAGAGCCCGCAGCGCGGCCCCCGCCTTGCGCTTGGAGCGCTGCTCCAGATACCGCCCGAGCAGGATGAACGCGGTGACGCCGGCCGCCGCCTCCAGATAGATCGAGGAGCTGCCCTCGCCGCGCGAGATGGTGAAGTCGAAGCCGTGCGTCATGCCCGGCGTACCGGCGTCGCCCCAGAACAAGGCCCACACGGACCAGCCGAGAGCGGCCATGGTTCCTATGGAGATCAGCGTGTCCATCGTGGCGGCGCCGTGCTTGGCGTTGGTCCACGCCGCCTTGTGGAACTGCCAGCCGCCCCAGATGACGGCGGGCGCGGCGAGGGTCAGCGACAGCCACTGCCAGTACTCGAACTGCCAGGCCGGGACCATGGCGAGGGCGATGACGGGGATCGCCAGGGTGAGCGTGACCAGCAGCCGGTGCCGCAGGGCGGCGAGCGACGCGTCGTGCTTGTCCTGCTGGTCCGGCTGCCCGGCGGCCGGGGTGGCGGCGGTCGCCGGGGGCTCGGGGAGGGCCGCCGTGTAGCCCGTCTTCTCGACGGTGGCGATCAGGTCGCCGACCTCGATGCCCTCGTCGAAGGAGACCTTGGCCTTCTCGGTGGCGTAGTTGACCGTCGCCGTCACGCCGTCCAGGCGGTTGAGCTTCTTCTCGATCCGCGCGGCGCAGGAGGCGCAGGTCATGCCACCGATCTCGAGTTCGACCTGCTGGTCCGGTGCGGTGGTGGGCGGGCTGGACACGGTTCCTCCTTCGGTGCTTTACGGGGTGACGGCCGGCGGTTGTCGTCGGTTGTCGGCGGTCCGCGGTCGGCGTCCGCGGTCAGGCCGCGGGGCCGACCAGTTCGTAACCGGCCTCGTCGACGGCGGCGCGCACGGCGTCCTCCGCGAGCGGGCTCTCGGACGTCACGGTGACCTCGCCGGTGGCGGCGACGGCCTTGACGCCGGTGACGCCGGTGAGCTCCGAGATCTCGGAGCTGATGGCGCCCTCGCAGTGACCGCAGCTCATACCGTTGACCTTGTAGACGGTGGTGACGCTCATGGTGGCTCCTCGGGGGAGAGTCGTTCTTCGTTCCGTTACTGAGAACACTATACCCCCTGGGGGTATTCCGCAAAGCCCTTGGGGTGTGACGGGGGTGAGGGCGGGGATCGCCTGTGCCTGGGCCGGTGCCCGGATTGGGCGCTGGGGCGCCGTGGGTGTCAGCCCCGGGCCGGGGCGTCCGTGCCGATGACGGGGGCGAGGTAGCCGTACAGGGCGCGCTTGAGCTGGCGGGTGTACGCGTCGCGGAGCTCGCCGGTGTGGTCGAGGACCAGGGTGAGGCCGCCCTTGAAGACGGCGAACGCCATCTGCGCGACCTGCGTCGCCTCGGCGGCCGACAGCTCCGGCGCGCGCAGCAGTACGAGCTGCTGGGTGGACGCCAGCAGGTTGGCGTCGACGGTGTCGTGCTCGTCGGAGTAGTCGCCGGGGGTCTCCGAGCTCTCCAGGAGCTCGTGGAAGGCGGGGTTCTCGATGCAGAAGCCGAGGATCGGGTCGACGACGGCGTCGAGCAGCTCGTCCAGCGGGAGCAGGGCGTTGTCGGGGGTGAACGCCTCGCTGTGCGCGTCCCGCAGCGCCTGGTTGTAGCGGCGGCCGAGCTCGACGGCGAGGGCCTCCTTGTTGGGAAAGAACTGGTACAGCGTGCCGGGGGAGACCTGGGCCTCCTTGGCGATGGCGTTCGTCGTCGCCGCCGCGAACCCCTTCTGGTGGAACACCCGCCCGGCCGCCTCCAGCAGCTGCTCCATGCGCTTCTCCCCGCGCGCCTGCCGGCGCCGCGCGGGGCGGGGGGTGCGGCTGCTGTGCTGCGGGGTCTCGGTCACGGCTCTGACATTCCCACTGGGTGTCCGGGAAGACAAATGCGAGCGACTGCTCGCATTCACTGCTTCGGGTGATTGACAATGCGAGCGTTCACTCGCATTCTAGTCCCGTGGAACGCGAGCGATTGCTCGTATTCCATGCAGACGGCAGGCGAAGCCCAACTCGGTCGGCGCTCCACGCGCGAGAGCACCGCTCCGGGGACGGGTGAGTCGCCTCGGGCGAGCGTGCCCGGGCGGCACTCCGCGGTGGCCCTCAGGGAGGGGGCGGCGGACCACCACGGAGAGGCTGGCGCAGGTGTACGGCCGGCTCTTGACGGACCTCGGCTGGGGCCTACTCGGCGGACGCCGCGGGTTCTAGGGGTGGCCCTGCGCGGTGCCAGGCCCTCAGGCGGCGATCCCGCCGAGGCCAGGCACCGTCCCGGCCGGGCCGCCGGGTTCTCCCGCCTGGCAGGGCTGCCGGGTCCTCCCGCCTGGCCGGACTTCCCGGGTCCTCCCGCTTGGCCGGGCTGGCCACGGGCGCGCCCGCAGGATCGCTTGGGGCCTCGCCTCCGGCGGGCCTGCGGAGCGAACCCGTCGGTAGCCCAGGGCCGTGCCCCGGCGAATCGCCCTCGCGGCGGCGCGGTGACCCCGCGCCGGGTGACGGGCGGGTGGGCGGGTGCTCACTCCGCGCCGAAGGCGCGGAGGCCGCCGCGCCCGGCCAACACACGCCCACCCGGCAACAACGGGCACCACGGCGGGCGCCGACACACGCCCACCCGGCAACAACGGGCACCACGGCGGGCGCCGACACACGCCCACCCGGCATCAACGGGCACCGCGGCGGGCGCCGACACACGCCCACCCGGCAACACCGGGGCACGGCCAGGCGCGCCGACACGCGCGCACCCCGGCGAAAGCAGATGCGCCGCCGCGGGCGACGCACACGCCCACCCGGCAAGCAGCAACAGCAGAGGCACCGCCGCAGACGCAAGACGCACCGCAGGAGAAGACGACCGCCCGGGAGGCGACCGAACATGTCCGAGCCATCCACACACCGCACCGGACGGTGGACGAGGGCGGTGACCGCCCGCCCCCGCACCGTCCTGCTCCTGGCCCTGCTCTTCACGGCCCTGGCCGTGATAGGCGGAGCCGGGGTCGCCGACAGGCTGAGCGGAGGCGGCTGGCAGGACCCGACCTCGGAATCCGCCTTCGCCAACGAAGCCCTCGACCGCCACTTCCCCGGCTCCCGCCCGAACCTCCTCCTGCTGGTCGACACCGGCCAGGAGCAAGGCGTGGACGCCCCCGCGGCCGCGGCAGAGGCCCGCCGCCTCACCGACCGCCTGGCCAAGGAAGCAGACGTCGCGGGCGTCAGTTCGTACTGGACCGCTGAGCGAGGCTCCCCGCAGGCGGCGGGACTGCGCTCCGAGGACGGCCGGGAAGCCCTGATCGTCGCCCGCATCCTGGGCGACGAGTCGCAGCTGGGGGAGATCTACGACCGCATAGCCCCGGCCTACCGCGGCGAGCACGGCCCACTGCAGGTGCGCCTCGGCGGACAGGCGGCGGTCTTCGACGAACTCCAGGCCACCGTCCAGGAGGACCTGCTGCGGGCCGAGCTGATCGCCCTGCCGGTGACCCTGGTCCTCCTGGTCATCGTGTTCGGCAGCGCCGTCGCCGCCCTGCTCCCCCTGGCCGTGGGCATCGTCGCGATCCTGGGCACGAACGCCGTGCTGCGCGGCATCACGGAGTTCACGGACGTCTCGGTGTTCGCCCAGAACCTGACCACCGCGCTGGGACTGGGCCTGGCGATCGACTACGCCCTGTTCATCGTCCGCCGCTTCCGCGAGGAGCTGGCCACCGGCGCCGATCCCCGGACGGCCGTCGGGACCACCCTGCGCACGGCCGGCCGCACGGTGCTGTTCTCCGCGCTGACGGTCGCGGTCGCGCTCTCCGCGATGCTGCTCTTCCCGCAGTACTTCCTGCGCTCCTTCGCCTACGCCGGCATCGCCGTCGTCCTCCTGGCGGCGGCCGCCGCGCTGATCGTGCTGCCCGCGGCGCTGGTGCTGCTGGGGCGCCGGGTCGACGCCTGGCGGATCCTGCCAGGGCGGCGCGGAACGAGCGCAACGGGCGGGGCGGGCTGGGCGCGCGTCGCGCGGACGGTGATGCGCCGGGCACCGCTGTTCGCACTGGCCACGGTCGCCGGTCTGGTCCTGCTCGGGCTGCCCTTCCTGCGCGTGGAGTTCGGCACGGCCGACGACCGTCAGCTTCCCGCGAAGGCCGAGGCGCACGTGGTGCAGCAGCACATCCGGGAGGACTTCCCCGGCACGCCCGGCGGCACCCTCGAGGTGTTCCTGGACGGCGACACCTCGGACGCCTCGCTGACCGCGTACCGGCAGCAGCTCCAGGAGCTGCCCGGCGTCGTGTCCGTCTCCCCGCCCGTGCGCGGCGAGAGCGGTACCGCCCTGGTCACGGTGGTCGGCGAGGACGAGGCCGCGGACGCGGGCAGCCAGTCCCTGGTCCGCGAGATCCGCGACGTGGACGCGCCCGTCGGCGCCTCCGTCGCGGGCAGGGCGGCCGATCTGGTCGACTCGAAGGACGCCATCGCCGGTGTCCTGCCGTGGGCGGGAGTGTTCATCGTCGGGGCGACCCTGGTGCTGCTCTTCCTGCTCACCGGCAGCGTGCTGGTGCCGTTGCTGGCCGTGGCGGTCAGCGCTCTCAGCCTGACGGCGATGTTCGGGGCCATGGTCTGGGTCTTCCAGGACGGTCATCTGTCGGGGCCGCTGGCCTTCACCTCCACCGGGAGCATCGAGACGACCCTGCCGGTGCTGATGTTCTGCGTGGCCTTCGGGCTCTCCATGGACTACGGGGTCTTCCTGATATCCCGAATCAAGGAGGAGTACGACCGCACCGGGTCGCACGAGCAGTCGCTGGTGTTCGGGCTCAGCCGGACCGGCGGGCTGATCACCGCGGCCGCCGTGATCCTCGCCGTGGTGATGGTGGCGATCGGCACCTCCCGAGTGACCAACACCAAGATGCTCGGCCTGGGGCTGGCGCTGGCGGTGCTGATGGACGCGATGGTGGTGCGCAGCCTCCTCGTACCCGCGGTGCTGCGCCTCACCGGGCGGGCGACCTGGTGGGCGCCCGGCCCGCTGGCCCGCCTCCACGCCCGCTTCGGCCTGAGCGAAGGCGGCGACGGCGGCCCGGCGCGGGACCGCGAGGAGGAGCGGCCGAGGGATCTCAGCCGGATACCCGGCTGAGGGCCCCGGTGCCCGGGGGCCTGTCCGGTGAGCCGCGTCGCCCGAACGCGGCCGGGCCACCGGACAGGCCCCGGACACCGGTCAGTTCGCCCCGCGGCGGCCCCGGTTGCTCGGCCGTTGTGCCACCCACTGGCGGATGGTCTCGACGTACCAGAGCGGCTTGCCGTTCTGCACGGTGTCCGGCGGTGGCATCAGTCCGTGCTTGCGGTAGGACCGGACGGTGTCCGTCTGTACGCCGAGGTGTGCCGCGATATCCCTGTACGACCACAGTCTCCGGTCGGCCATCGGGGGGTACCTCCTGCCTGAAGTGATCAGCAGCCTGTGCACCCTCAACGACACGGCTCCGGGGCGGTCAGGGCCTGTTGAACGCCTGTGACACCGAGCCTGTGTAACGGTGACAACTGTTACGGCTGTGCCGCCCGTGACACCGGGCCGGGACGCGCGGCGCGCTCGGATGCCGTTGACACGCCTCCGGCGCCGGGTTAGACCGGGAACGAGTCCGAGGGAAAGGTCATCGAGATGAAGACCATCGGTCATTGGATCGGCGGCAAGGCCGTGGACGGGAGCTCGGGGCGTCAGGGGCCCGTGTTCAACCCCGCCACCGGCGAGCAGTCCGCCCAGGTCGCCTTCGCCTCGGCCGACGAGGTCGACGCGGCCGTCGCCGCGGCCCGCGCCGCGTACGCGAGCTGGGGGCAGTCCTCGCTGGCCCAGCGGACGTCCGTGCTCTTCCGCTTCCGCGAGCTGCTCGCCGCCGGGCGTGAGGAGATCGCCGCGCTCATCACCGCCGAGCACGGCAAGGTGCACAGCGACGCGCTCGGCGAGGTCGCGCGCGGGCTGGAGATCGTCGAGGTGGCGTGCGGGATCCCGCAGTTGCTCAAGGGGGAGCTATCCACGGAGGTCTCCACGCGCGTCGACGTGGCCGCGATCCGCCGGCCGGTCGGGGTGGTGGCGGGGATCACGCCGTTCAACTTCCCGGCGATGGTGCCGATGTGGATGTTCCCGCTGGCCATCGCGTGCGGCAACACGTTCGTGCTCAAGCCCAGCGAGAAGGATCCCTCGCCGGGGATCCGGCTCGCGGAGATGATGGCCGAGGCGGGGCTGCCGGACGGGGTCCTCAACGTCGTCAACGGCGACAAGGTCGCCGTCGACCGGCTGCTGGAGCACCCCGACGTCCGGGCCGTGTCCTTCGTCGGCTCCACGCCGATCGCACGTTACGTCCACGCGCAGGGCACCGGGCACGGCAAGCGGGTACAGGCGCTGGGCGGCGCCAAGAACCACATGCTGGTGCTGCCCGACGCCGATCTCGACGCCGCGGCGGACGCGGCCGTCTCCGCGGCGTACGGCTCGGCCGGGGAGCGCTGTATGGCGATCTCCGCGGTGGTCGCCGTCGGGGACGTCGGGGACGAGCTGGTCGCGAAGATCCGCGACCGGGCGGAGAAGATCAAGGTCGGTCCCGGGGACGATCCGTCCTCGGAGATGGGCCCGCTGATCACGCGCGAGCACCGGGACAAGGTCGCCGGCTATGTGGAGAGCGCCCGCGAGCAGGGCGCGGACGTGGCGCTCGACGGCACGGGCTTCACGGTCGAGGGCCTGGAGAACGGCCACTGGTTCGGCCTGACGCTGCTGGACAACGTCCGCCCCGACATGCGGGCGTACCAGGACGAGATCTTCGGCCCGGTGCTGTGCGTGCTGCGGGCGTCGTCGTACGAGGCGGGGGTGCGGCTCATCAACAGCTCGCCGTGGGGCAACGGCACGGCGATCTTCACCCGGGACGGGGGCGCGGCGCGGCGCTTCGAACTGGAGGCGGAGGCGGGGATGGTCGGCGTCAACGTGCCCATCCCGGTGCCGGTGGGTTTCCACTCCTTCGGCGGATGGAAGGACTCGCTCTTCGGCGACCACCACATCTACGGCCCGGACGGCGTCCGCTTCTACACCCGCGGCAAGGTCGTCACCACCCGCTGGCCAGACCCCGCAGACGGCACCCTGGTGTTCGGCGTCAACCTGCTGGACTCCTTCCTCCAGGGACTGGACGTTCACCAGGTCAACCGGCTGATCTGGGTACCCGACGTGG